>DATNQL010000454.1:0-2881 GCA_036704025.1 Stenomitos sp. | reverse complement strand
CAACATCAAAAACAGCCGACTCAAGTGTCATCTTTAGGGGTACTAAGTTGTAATTTCTCCAATGAAAAAGAAAGTAGGCCACTCGAAGATCTTCTGCCAAAAATTGTTAGTTACATGAATGCCAATGGTGGTAGTTTGTCCATTAAATTGAATGATTTGCTCGCGAATTGTGATGCAGATTTACAAACTCTACCTGGCAATCAAAACTTAGTGAAACAGAAGGTTTTATCCTTAGTACGTCAATCTCTGGGTATTGAATATGTGTCGCTAATTCAAATTCACTTTGAACCGATGGCTAACCAAATGACGGCAATTGTTGAAGTCGCCAAAGCTCAGAAGCCAGTATCTATCAAACCCTAGCATTCGTTTTAGATCATTTGATTGAACCAGTTCAACCGGGTGCATCCCATTTTGGGAAAAATATGATCGGCGGGGGATTTATAGCAAAAGGCAGGAGGCAGGAGGCAGGAGGCAGGAGGCAGGAGGCAGAAGGTTTTTTACTGGGACGTGGTCGTTTTAGCCGTTCAATCTGTCCTAATCTTTATGGCGACAGCTATATCAAAACAGGGGAGAATTGAGATATAGCAAAGGGTAGAGGGTAGAAGACAGAAGGCAGAAGGGATGCCTATTGACGCCTCAAGGTTTCAGTATTTGTCAAGAATCCTAACTTTGATGGCGACTGCTATATCAACTCTCCTTCCCCTGATTCAACTGGGTACTTTTGGGATACTCTTAGTTCAATCTTCACTGACCATAACCTACAAGTGAAGCTCCCCAACCGATTACAGCCGCACCTAAAACTAACCATGCGGCATTGAATTGGAAACGAATGGTTAAAACGGCTGACATGATTGCGATCGCAACCGCGAGAAAATCAACAAATGGGAATTTCAGTACGGTTAAAGTACTGACTCCCAGTTGTAAGGTAACGACAGTCATCAGCGCGACTGCACTCACATTGACCGAATCGATAAACGCCGAAGTCCATTTAGAGGCGCGTAAGCGAGGAATTAGGGGATTGAGTGCGGCAACAAAAATAAATGAGGGGAAGAAAATTCCCACTGTCGCAACGATCGCACCGGGAATACCTGCAATGGTGTAGCCGATAAAGGTAGCGGTGGACAGGACGGGACCTGGAGTAAATTGACCAATGGCGATCGCATCGAGTAACTGCTGTTGCGTCAGCCAACCGTACTCCTGAACTAATCCGCCTTGGAGATACGCCACCAATACATAGCCGCTACCAAACAAAACACTACCGACTTTTAGGAAAAACAAACCTAACTGCCACAAGGGGGCATTGACCGCTGAGGCTGTAATCACCGAAGTTCCCACTGCCGCTTTCGCTGTTAAGGTTGCACCTGTGGTTAAGCCAGCCATGAATAGGTTGGCTTGGTCTTTTGGTAAGTCGTCTGGGTCACCAGTACGCAGCCAAACCATGCCTAAGATACCCCCCATCACCAGAGCCATCACTTCATTGAGTCTCAACAGCCCTAACAACAGCACAACACCTAAGGCAATGATGAATAGCTTGCGCGTCTTAATCGCTTTCTTTCCTAAGCGCCAGAGAGCATCTAAGATAATGCCTAAAACAGCGGGTTTAATGCCATACAGTAAAGGGGCAACTTGCGGCAGAGTGCCATAAGTAACATAAAACCAGGCCAACCCAGCCGTAATCAGAACAGCCGGTAAGATAAAACAGACACCCGACACAATCAGTCCTAGCCATCCGGCGTAGATATATCCCACATGAATCGCCATCTCTGTGGAATTTGGGCCAGGAATCAGGTTGGTTGCGCCAATCAGGTCGAGAAAATGCTCCCTGGTTAGCCACTGACGTCGCTTGACGACCTCATTTTCCATCATGGCAATATGAGCGGCTGGCCCCCCAAAGCCGATGACGCCCAGCTTCAGAAAGAGTTTGGCGAGTTCTCCCAGACGCCCTGATGCTGATTGGTTCATCGCGTTCGAGTAAGAGCGTTTGTCGTAGTCAGCATAACCACTTTATACTCTATTCCGATAGATTTAAGGGAGTTTAAGCAAACAGCGATTAAAAGTCCAGTACTAACGTAAGGCTTCAACGGCTAAAAATACAGCCAACCACGAAGTTCTTCAAGTTAATTCAAAGTTAACAAAAGGTTAAAAAAAGAATAACTTAAGACCGTTGAGTCCAGCTAGCGAGCTGTAAACGCCTGAGAGTCTTTCTCCTGTCTCTGACAACCTTTCTGACGAACTGAAAACTGAAGCCATGGAATTCTACGAGGAGTACATAGGAGGAGTTGTATGTTAATCCATGCCAACGATTGGGCAAGCCTAATCTTCAGACTGACACTTGCACTGCTAGTGGGTTGCCTGCTTGGAATCAACCGCCAGCAAGGGGGTAGACCCGCCGGAATGAGAACGTTCATGCTGGTCAGTTTGGGAGCCGCCATGTTTGTCATGATTCCTTTACAAGCTGAAGGAGACAGTCCCTATGCCACGACTAATGCCTTAAGTCGCACGATTCAGGGGGTCGCCACAGGTGTCGGATTTATCGGAGCTGGCATGATTTTGCAGCAATCTCATCAGGGATTTGGCAAGTTAGAAGTGAAGGGGTTAACAACTGCCGCCACCATCTGGGTCGCAGCGGGATTAGGAGCTGCGATTGGCTGTGGTCTGTGGCAAATGAGTCTGATTGGGGCGATGTGGACACTCGTGACACTCAGTGGAGTAAAAAAAATCCAAAAGTCAGTCTCGATTCGTCTCAAAGGTAAGGACGGAAAAATAGAAAAGTCAAAGATAACAGAGTAATAGCCGATCCATTTGGTTCAAGCTGAAGCCAACGTTTCAAAATAAGGAGAGTGTGATGACTGACCACAACCTATTTCTTTACCCTCGTAGT
>DATNQL010000453.1:0-13571 GCA_036704025.1 Stenomitos sp. | reverse complement strand
GCACTGCTGCTTTAGGGAAACGACTCGAAAGAAATCAGCACAAAGCGCTCTTTTCGTGAAAAATGAGTTTTCCTCATAACTTTTTCACATTTTATGGATATTCTCATAACCATCAAAAGTTTAACTGAAATTCACACCTTTTGCAGCGATGCATAACGGTGTATCTCCAGCAGCTTAAAAACCCTTTAGTCAAAGCTGTCGGATTCATTCTTCTTGAGAACAGGCCATGCATCAACCACGCCGGAATACACTTTAGACTACACGAATGGCATGATGTTGACTCAATCTAATTCTCAGCTCAATTCTAATATTTTGGCAGATGGCGAGTATTACGTCTTCACCAAGAAGGAAGAAGAAATAATTCGATTAGGATATACCTACACAAGCTGGTGTGGCTCTCCTTCTGGAACATACATTAGCTTCTCATCCGTTGAGATCGGCAAACCCTTATCTTTAAGTAAAACGGATGGTAGTCAGCATGATCAAGGTCAGTTAAAAACTTTAACAATCGATAGCAGAAATCTTGATTTGGTTGACGATATCTATATCCGTGCTAGAAATTGGCTCACCAAGATGCGGGGTGAATTAAAGTATCCGCAACTCGATGAAACAGCCGATTGTATCCCCATGATTATTGTTGTCAAGCAAGGAATTTTATCGGCTATTTATGGAAAAGATGACTTTCTGAAGTCTCTTGCCTAAGAAGTTTAATAGATGGCTCGCCACACTCTTTATCTAGGGGCAAGGTCTGCCTTGCTCCTAAAGGATGACTAGTGTAGCATGGCGGAAATAACTATCTAGTGGAAAAAGGTTAAAAAGCTGACTGTAAAAACTTTCTTTCCTTCTGATTTGAAAGTGGGGTGTAGGGTGTAAGGGAGGACTATTTTCATTCATGGCGGTGAATTTTTTTCATCGGGACTGCTTTCTGCCTTCTGCCTACTCCTACGGAGAACGCTACGCGAACTGCCTTCTGGAACTAGCTTCAACGGCTTGGAAAATTGGTATCAAGTTGGGACATAGCACAACGAAAACCCGCTAAAATCTGACGAATGCTCGGATAATACCAGTTACGGAAACTAGAGCGAATGGCCCTAGGACGAGTCGCCCAACTGCCCCCCTTAAGCACACGGTGCTCTCCATCGAAATATGCTTGGGAATAACCTCGGTAAGGATAACTGACAAATCCTTCGTAGGCGTCGAACCAGCTAGCTGTCCATTCCCACACATTGCCGAGCATGTCATAACACCCATAGGCACTTTGCCCCAGTGGGTAAGCATTCACAGGAGTTGTTTGCCCAACACGATTGTCAAGATTACATCGGTGAGGGTCGGGTATCGCCTGTCCCCACGGGTAGGTGCGCGGCTGCCGATTTGCTGCATCCCAACTCGCCGCTTTCTCCCATTCCGCTTCTGTTGGCAGTCGCTTACCGACAAATCGCGCATAGGCGTCGGCTTCGTACCAACTCACCCCACAGACGGGATGATAATCCCAGGTTGAAGCCGATGACCAGTAGAGAGGTTGAGCTACGGGATTTTCTTGCAACCACTTCCACCCATCGGGTGACCACCAACCTTCGTTTTGATATCCACCCGCCTCGATGAACTCTCGGTACTGTCGGCAAGTGACGGAATAGCGGTCAATCCAGTAAGTATCTAAGTATACCTGGTGACGCGATCGCTCGTTATCCAACGCTTCAATCGAGTCGTTGCCCATCATAAACTCACCTGCTGGAATTTCCATCATCTCTGCATCCCTAGGGGGAACCGACTGAACAGAGGATGAGACATTCGCCACAGAACCCTGAACCCACATCTCTTGATGTCGTTCCAGAAGGTGCCAGCGTTGTAATTGCAAAACAAAGGCAATCGTTTCGCCATGCTGACTTTCATGCTGAATCAAGAAGTGCCACAGGCGTTCTTGCTGCTCTACCGGGGCGGTTTCTAGATAGCTGAAGACTTGGGTTCTAACCGTATTGAGATAATTATAAATTTCGCTTAGTGATGGTACATTCTCACGTTCTGACTTGGGCAAGCCATCAGCGGCAAATAGCCGATGATATTCGGGAAACAATGGAGGTAAACCGGCACAGCGTTCCAGCAACCACAGGGCTTCTGTATAAGCAATGTGACCCAAATGCCAACCGACTGGACTGAATTCTGGATGTGCCTGTCGCCGAAACGTCGTATCGTCAATGCCTTCAAACAGAGCCAAGGTGCCGATTCGGCACTGATGCATCGCCTCTCGGATAGTTTCTCGAATCTGTCGGGACGAAGTCTTGGTGCCGGAATTTGGGGACATAATTCTAAATTTCTTCTAAAAGGTTAGGGGTTAGGGGCTAGAGGAGAGTAATCTTCATCAAGAGGTGGCAGAAAGGAGAGTCTTAAAAGACTGATTGAACATAGGGCAGGAGTCAGGGGGAGAGATTTTCATGCTTTCCTTGTGCGCTCTACTCGGGCGATGGCTGATTTGACAATCGGGAGTTCCAGCCCATCAGTCACGCCTAGGCGAAGGCTGAACTCTTTTGTCTACTGAGGGTCTAGGGTTTGACAACCTGTGACCTTACTCACTCATTGCATGGGTTCGAGTCACCGATTCCTCACTCATGGATTACTTCCATGCCAACCCTGTATCACATTTTTACATGATAATTATCACGTTTTCTTTGTATTAGATTCCTAGCCATTTCTCGGAAAATCTATTAATATTCTAAATTGAATTTACCCAGCAACTGTTGTTAAAACCTAATAGCTTCCAACATTCAGCATGACTATGACTATAGTAGGGAATAAAAAAGAAATCAGCCCGAAAAAATATTGGTTGAAGTCACGATATAAAGCTTTAAATTTAGGAACAGAAGACAAGTTTGAAGCATGGATTATGACCATAGAAGACCGCTGGACAGATGAAATTTTAGACTGTTTAAAAGGTAATTTTCCTGATTGGCGGGGGTAATTATAATTTATCTTTATTCGGCGAATATTGCAAATAATTAAGCTCAGAATCTAGAGCCTCATCAAAGTGAGATCATCCATCTATCAACATCAGAGTTGAATCCCAAAGATCAACTCTTAGGATGATTTATTTAGGCTATGGATGGCTTTTTTTTTGAGGACACATCCTAGGGTTATAGTCAGTTTTATCCTGACCTAGCTTTGAGCCTATAATTGATTTCAATGTTCCTCAGACCACGGGAGTTCGACGAACTAAAAAATGGCAGGATGCAGAATAGGCGATCCTATTAAGAATTATTACCTTAACTACGGGAGAGCTAAAAAACTGACCTAAAACTGACCTAGAACAGCTTCCGATGCACTCGCTTTTTAATTTCGTTCCGTCGAATTCAGGTCATTTATATTCATGCGTCCTCGCCAAAGCATTATTGATATTTTTTCGACCTTCCTACAATTTGAGGCAGATTGCTTTAGCGGGTGGGTAATAGATCCCAAGCTACGCCGTAGTATGCAAAATGGTTTTGAACAGCTACCAGAGGCGCAATCGTCAGAAAATTTTTGGGCACTTTACTGGCACAAGCACTGGAAAACTCAGCCCACGAGATTAGTTGAGGCACATTTGTCGGCTTACTTGCAAGAAACCTGTTACTGGAGTGTACAACGGATCATTCCCCGTTCTGTCCATCCACCGTGCAAATTATCGGATTATTTTCAGATTGCGATCGCACAAGTTGCCAAAATCCTCAATTCCTGCGACCCCAACCAACATGCGACACTGAAAACCTATAGCCGCGTCGCGTTTGGCAATATTGTTCGGGATGCTCTGCGCCAACAACAGCAAATTGATCTTTGCAACGAATGGGGATTGCTGCTCAAATTAAGTCGCAAGCGCTTACACGAATCATTACAACGTGCTGGACTAACCGAGCAAACCATAGCCCGGTACCTGTTAGCCTGGACTTGTTTTGAGGCAGGTTATGTTTTAAACAACTCAGGAGGAATTCGTAAAATCCAACGACCCAACCGAGCAACGTGGGAAGCGATCGCTAACCTCTACAATACCCAACGTCAGACCCAACTCAACTCACCTGGAGAAGAATGTACTCCTGAAACCCTAGAAAAATGGCTGCTTTCTTGTGCCAATCAGGCACGTTCCCATCTGTATCCTAAAGTTACCTCTCTCAATGCCCCCAAGCCAGGGCAGGAAGCGAGTGAGTTGCTTGATCATGTGCCCGATACAGCTAGCGAATCTTTACTAGCCGATGCGATCGCTCAGGAAGAAAGCGAGACTCGACAAACCCACCAAAACCAAATCAACACTGTTCTAACATCAGCCCTAGAACAACTTGATACCGAAGCCAAAACGCTGATGCAACTCTACTATCGCCAAGGATTAACTCAACAACAAATCGCGCAGCAGCTAGAGATGAAGCAATATACTGTGTCTCGCCGACTCACAAAGGCAAGAGAATCCTTGCTGCTAGCGTTAACTCGGTGGAGTAAAGAAACGCTGCATATTTCCACCACGTCCAACGTGGTGAAACATATCAGTACAGTTTTAGAGGAGTGGTTGCAGGATTATTACAGCCATCCGAACCACCACTCCTCAGAGGAGACATCATTATGACTTTTTCGTGTGTTCCCCCAACCCAATTAGGGTTAGATGTCTCGCCAGACGTTCAAGAACAGTCTTGGCAGCAAAGCCAGTCGTTTGTCACCCCTTGCGGGCGCTGGAATGCTTACCTAAATCAGATGTGCCTGAGTACGTTTCTTCCTTGGCTTCAGGAAGAGTACGAACCGGAGGCAACACTCTGGACTAACGACACCGCACTTCCGAGTTTTTGGGAGGTGGTGAACGGAACAGCAATAACAGTGGATACAAAGCGCTTTGTGTTGATTCCAGACAAGACGTTGGAGGCGAGAGAATTTGGTGTACCGCAGGAATGGGTTGATATTCCTGGGTGGGCAGGTGATTACTACCTAGCCGTGCAAGTCGATCCGGAAGGAGAGGGGCTACGAATTTGGGGTTATACTACCCACGAGCAACTGAAAACGAAGGGCAGTTACGACTCAAGCGATCGCACCTACTGGCTAGATGCGACTGAGATGATCGAAGATGTGAGCGTGCTGTGGGTAGTGCGCCAACTGTATCCCGACGAACCCACCCAAGTTGCGATCGCACCCTTACCTGCTATACCAGACACCCAAGCCGAAAACTTGCTACAACGTTTAGCCAATCCAGCCATTCTCAACCCCCGGCTAGAATTGCCATTTGAACTCTGGGGTGCCTTGCTCGAACGCGAGGATTGGCTACATCGCCTGTACCAACAACGACGAGGGCAGTCGGTAGAGAGTCCATCGAATCAAGTCAGGGCGAACTTGAGCCAGTGGTTCCAGAATATCTTTGAGGACACTTGGACTACCCTCGAAGCCCTATTTCCCTCACAGCCAGATTTTGCCCTCAGCCTCAGACGGACTTCCGAACAAACTGAAACCGTTGTCAGGCGAGCAAAGTTAATTAACTTGGAAACCCAAGTACCAAGTCCAGCTTTAATCCTGCTATTGATACTCGAAGCCGAATCTGATGGCAGAATGGGGATTCGCATACAGCTACGTCCTACGGAATTTGACGCTCATCTACCAGCTAATATCAGACTAGCGCTGCTTTCACCAACAGGAGAAACCGTTCAAGTTGTAGAGGCACGCGATCGCGATAACCACATTCAACTCAAACGCTTTAAATGCCCACCCGGAACGCCATTCACCGTTCAAATCACGCTCAATGAAGTTAGCATAACAGAAGAGTTTGTGAGCTAAACCCTAGCATCAAGTGAGCCAGTCGAAGGAGGAAAAAGAAATTATCCCACGAATCAATTCAGATGCTTAAATTGAATGGCACTGACTTAAGCCCTGAACTAAAGTACCCTTCGGGAACGCTTCGCGAACGGGCTAAAAGCTAAAGTCAGTTAAAACTGACTAAAAAACTTACCGGCTAGGAGTTTGAACCTGTTTTAACAGATTTTAGCTCTGAGCCTGAAATTTATTTCAAGGCTCTTAAGTCAGTGATATTCGACTTAAATTCTATTCATCCTTCCACTCATCTCTGCTTCCTCCAAACCCTCCGCGCCCCTCCGCGCTTTCCTCTGCGCCTCTCTGCGTTAAAAAACAGATCTGCCGATGCTCACAGATTCCCTCTCCTCCCTTCTTGAATCCCATTATTTTCCTTCAAAAAAATCATCAAATTAAAAAAATAATTTAATTTTAAATACAATAAATTTGACTTAAATATGAGTCAATTAGTTGTCTTAAACTTGGGGAAAGGTGACTGGTATCAGGGTTTTGGTACAGTCATCGCACAGCTATGGGAACCCCATAGCCCAATTCCCGTGCAATTCATGGGAAGTTTACCGACTGCGCCAGAATTAGATAATCTTTACCAACGCTGGCAACGTCTGTACCAAGTCCTTTACGAACACTTAGGATGGCGTCGTTACCGGGATATTCATTTTCAAATTGAAGTTGATGAAGATGATGTAACCAATGTTTCTACAGACGAATTCACCGAAGTTTGTCAAGCATTAAAAACCCAATTCAATACTTGGCTCAACACCGAGCAATTTCGCAATATTGACCGACAGCTACGCACGCGATTAATTCCAAACGATGAAATTCGTTTAATTATTACTGCTGAAGATAAGAAGCTGTTACAGTTTCCCTGGTGTCTTTGGCATTTCCTTGAGGATTATCCCAACGCTGAAATTGCGCTTTCGCCGCCAGAGTTTACTCGCTCGATTAAAGCGGCTTCAAAATCTACTAGAGGTCAAGTCAAAATTTTAGCTATTTTGGGCGATCGCAAAGGCATCGATCTGAATCAAGACCAGTCGTTACTCCAACAATTACCCAACGCCGAACTGAAACTTTTAATTGAACCCACACCACAGGAGTTAAATTTACAACTCTGGGAGCCAGGTTGGGACATTCTTTTCTTTGCCGGACATAGCACTAGCGAAAATAAAGGACAAATTAAATTAAATTCAACCGATAAGCTGACGATAGAGCAATTGAAGTATGGCTTAAAAAAAGCGATCGCACACGGGTTAAAATTAGCCATCTTTAACTCCTGCGATGGCTTGGGTTTGGCTTGGGATTTAGCGGATTTACATATTCCCCAAGTCATTGTCATGCGAGAATCTGTGCCTGACTTGGTGGCTCAAGAGTTTTTAAAGCATTTTCTCACGGTCTTTTCCGAGGGACAGTCTCTGTATACTTCGGTACGAGAGGCACGAGAAAAATTACAAGCTTTGGAGCAGCAATTTCCCTGCGCCACTTGGTTGCCTGTCATATGCACCAATCCGGCTGAAGTCCCTCCCAACTGGCAAGACTGGTGTGCTGAAGCGGCAAGTGTTGGCGTTAACAAGACGAAAAATCATCGAGTCCAAGGTATACCATTGCAAAACCAAGTTGAAGAACAAAGCTTGGTGCAACAGCCGCAAACCTTTCCAAAGATTCGGTATCCTTTCCTCAAACCGAACTGGCATCAACTGCGGAGTCTGATTTTAAGTAGCATAGCCATCACTAGTTTAATCGTGGGAGTGCGATCGCTGGGGGTGTTACAGCCTTTGGAACTATGGGCGTTCGATCGCTTCCTCCACCTCCGACCCGAAGAAGCTCCCGACCGCCGTATTCTGGTGATTACAGTCAGTGAAGCCGATATTCAAGCCCAAGGACAAGAGGAGCGGCGCGGCTCGTTGTCGGATAAGACACTCCTTCAACTCCTACAAAAATTGGAGCAATATCAACCACGAGCGATTGGTTTGGATATTTACCGGGATTTTCCTGTTAGCTCTAATTATCCAGATTTGGCAGCTCGTCTGCGACACTCTGCTTCACCTCTGATTGTTGTATGCAAAAGCCGAGACTCGGAGAACGACCCTGCGGGTGTTTCGCCACCGCCCGAAATCCCAGAATCTAGGTTAGGCTTTAGTGATTTTGTGGAGGACGACGATGGTGTACTGCGTCGCCACCTCTTATTTATGACTCCAGATCCAGCTTCCCCTTGTCGGGCGAACTATGCTTTCAGCACTAAGCTCGCCTTTCGTTACCTGGAAGCACGGGGAATTTCAGCTGAATTTACACCCGAAGGGAACTTAAAGCTGGGTCATACAATCTTTAGGCGCTTAAAAAAGCGAACTAGTGGTTATCAAAATCTGGATTCGGGAGGGAACCAAGTACTGCTCAATTACCGCTCCAACCGCTCCCTAAAAAAGATAGTTCCACAAGTTACACTGACTCAAGTATTGAGCGATCGCATTGACCCAAATGCTATCAAAAACCGAGTCATTCTCATTGGTGTGACAACACCGAGTAGCGGCGATCTCTGGTCTACTCCCTATGGCACTGGCCCTTCCGAAAAAATCCCAGGTGTATTCATTCAAGCACAGATGGTGAGTCAAATTCTCAGTGCCGTTTTAGACCAGCGTCCCCTGTTGTGGGTTTGGTCTGGGTGGGGCGAGGTGTTGTGGATTTGGGGCTGGTCTTGTGCAGGTGGCCTTCTCGCCCTTGTGTTTTACCGACCCACTCATTTGGGCTTGGCAGGAACTGCTGCCTTGGGAACACTATCGGGATTCTGTTTTATTCTGTTCACTCAAGGGGGTTGGGTACCCATCATTCCATCCCTGTTTGCTGTAGTCATGACAGGCAGCACGGTTGCCTACATGACCCTCTACAGTGACCCGTGAAAAAAAACATGGCTAGATATTTTTCTACTGTTGCGATGTTTTCTGACAATTAATATGTGGTTTTCATCGTTCCATCTCGGATGCAAGTTCACTTGAACTTTACACATCACAGACTTGCAAATTCAAGAATTACAGGTCTGTGCCGTGTAGCAAGTAGTTAGTGAAATGGTATTACCGATGACTAAGATGACGTTACGCCTTGACCGCATGACACTTGCCTGTGCTATGGCGCTGGCATTTTTGACCAGTTATTCCCAACGGGGAGACTCCCAACCTCCTGAAGTTAATACGAATAAGCTCAATGGCGTACCGTTAATCTATAATGCACCGCCTCCTCCAGACCAAGGTGCTCCTGGTGGTCGTTCTCGTGGAGGGTCAGGTCGGGGGCCGTGCCAAAATTACCAATCGCTTACGCCACTGGTGCCTGTTACGAAGGGAACCACTAAGGATTTTGTTTGGGGGTTAACAGCTTCTGAGCATCCCACGTTTTGGTTTGATGTTCCGGAACGACTTACGGCTCAAGTTCCTGTCGAGTTTGTCTTACTGGATACAGTAGGCAATTATGTTTATCAGAAAAAGTTGACCGTGCCAGAAACGTCGGCTGGTATTGTCAAGTTCTCGGTACCATCGACGGCACCTGCTTTAGAGGTTGGCAAACGTTATGATTGGATATTTTCAATTTATTGCGACCCAGAAAGCTCCTCTGCTGCTATTTCCGTCCGAGGTTCAGTGCAACGGGTTGCCTTAGATTCAGCGCTAGATAGTCAGCTCAAAGCGGCTAAAACGCCGGTGGAACGTGCTGCTCTTTATGCCAATCAGGGTATCTGGCACGAGGCTTTAACGACTTTAGGCGAACAGCTTAGTGGTACCAAGCCGAAAGATTCTGGGATGGTTGCTCCTTCGCGTTCCACTGAAGGCATTGCGGCGGCTTGGGCTAATCTGCTCAAGCAAGTTAACTTGGGAAATTCCGCTTCAGACCCGATTGTTCCATGCTGCACTGCTGAGCAAAGCACAACCAATAAGGCAAATACCAAATCCGCAAAATAGATAAGACAGGGGAAAATGCAAGCTGATTAATACAACTTTACAATTTGGTTGCATCACTGATGGGGAGGGGCATACAGCTAGCTGTGTGTCCCTCCAAATCTTTTTTTGTCCTATTTTTCCCCAACCCGTGCATAAACCGCAAAACCCCAGCGTGTAAGTCAGTGAACAAGTGAATGAAAGGAAAACGAAAATGGCAACTTGGTACGGCACAAATTCCAATGATTTCATACCCGCTGAGAGAGGTGAGTGGGGGTACTGGGATACGATTTATGCGGAAGGTGGTGATGACACCGTCGTAGGCGGAGAGAGGAATGACTCCCTAGATGGTGGAGTGGGGAACGATACCCTAGTTGGCGGTGCTGGCAATGATACCCTCAATGGCGGTGATGGCAACGATAGCCTTAGAGGTGGTGCTGGCAATGATACCCTAGTTGGCGGTGCTGGCAATGATACTCTGAATGATACCAATGGTACTGTCGATGGTGGCGCTGGCATCGACACTTTAGTTGCAGACTACAGCCAGTTGAACAATGGTTATGGTGTAGATGGAAACAACGGAGCTGATGCCATCTTTAGCCGCCTCAGTGGTCATCCGATACTCAGTTACAGCAATATTGAGCAGTTTAATATTACAGGCACCCAATATGACGATGTGCTGCGTGGTGGTACTGGCATTGATACCCTCAAGGGTGGTGCTGGCAATGATACCCTAATTGATACCAATGGTATTGTCGATGGTGGCACTGGCATCGACACTTTAGTTGCAGACTACAGCCAGTTGAACAATGGTGCTGGTGTCGATATGGGATTCAACGGATATAGTTCCGTCTTCACCCGCATAGATGGTAATCCGATACTCAGTTACAGCAATATTGAGCAGTTTAACGTTACAGGTACCCAATATGATGATGTGCTGCGGGGTGGCGCTGGCAATGATACCCTGATTGGCGGTGCTGGTAATGATATCCTCAATGGCGGTGCTGGCAATGATACCCTGATTGATACCAATGGTACTGTCGATGGTGGCGCTGGCATCGACACTCTTGTTGCAGACTACAGCCAGTTGAACAATGGTTATGGTGTAGATGTAGGAAACAACGGAGCTAATGCTATCTTTAGCCGCCTCAGTGGTAATCCTGTACTCGAGTACAGCAATGTTGAGCAGTTCAAGATTACAGGCACACAATATGACGATGTGCTGCGTGGTGGCGTTGGCAACGATGCACTAAATGGCGGTAACGGGAATGATTTCCTTCAAGGAGGTAGCGGAACTATCGGTGTGGGAGAGTTGGACACGCTCACGGGGGGTCAAGGTGCCGATATCTTCTCTTTAGTTGATAAGTTTGGCAATCCTGCCTATGCCACCGATGATATCAATGGTTTTGCTCTGATTACGGACTTTAATATGGCACAGGGCGACACAATTCAACTAGACGGGTTCGCTTCTCAGTATCAACTGGTCTCAGTATTTTGGGGTCAAAGCTTCGGTAGTGCAACGATGCAAGATACAGCGGTCGTGTATATCGGGTCGGAGCAAGACAAATTCGACGTAGTTGGAGTATTGCAGGACGTATCCTTGTCGAATACCTCCCTACAAAATCCGGCCGTGTTCAACTTTATCTAGGTCAACAACCAAAAACTAGTATTCGATTGTTGCTCCAGTCCCCTCCAAGAGGCATTAGCCTTTGAGGGGCTTTTTATGCTGAGCTTCGCTCGACATTAAGGCTGGCGAAAGTGCTGTCTTGGTGTACGCGGTTCATGACGGCTACTTACTGTTGAGGGGCTTTACAAATCTTAAGTTGTCTCTGCGTTAGTCTCCGTTTATGCTATCAATCGATTAGCATTGACTCAACAACTGTTACACCGTTTTCCTAAGTATTTGCAACAGCTCGAATATGAAGTTCCCCTCTTTTTAAGGCGGGGCTAGGGAGATTGACACGAGAGTCAAACATTTCACGCTTAATAAGCTAATCGGTATTCAAGTTGTAGGGTGGTAATGGGCGAGAGGGAAGAACACATCTGCCAATTTAATGCATAATCACTTAATTCAAGGTTCAAAACTTGAGATGGTTTACAGGAAAAAAGTTTGGCACAGGTGTTTAATTTTAGCCAGATATTTTGCGATCGCAGGAGCATTAGCCGAGTTTTCCTGTTCGATCTCATTCTCAGAAAAGTCTGCTAATGCACAAATTGTACCTGATAGTACTTTAGGCACTGAAAATTCTATCGTTACCCCTAATGTGAATGTTGGCAGTGGGACGGCTGACCGAATTGATGGTGGTGCAGTGCGAGGCGTAAACCTGTTTCACAGCTTCTCACAATTCAACGTTGGAGATGGACAGCAAGTTTACTTTTCCAATCCTGCCGGAATTGAGAATATTCTGAGTCGGGTAACGGGAAATAATGCTTCTAATATTTTCGGGACGCTAGGAGTATTAGGCAATGCCAACCTGTTTTTAATTAACCCCAATGGTATTGTGTTTGGATCAAATGCCAAGTTAGATATTAATGGTTCATTTGTGGCGAGTACAGCGGATTCTTTAGTATTTAACAATGGCGTTGAATTTAGCGCTACCAATCCCCAATCCCCACCCTTATTGACTATCAATGTTCCTCTTGGTTTGCAATATGGAACCAATCCGCCAGCAGCTATTACTAATGCTGGAAATTTGGCAGTCAAACCGGGGTGGGATTTGACTTTAGTCGGTGGCACAATGACTAGTACTGGGCAACTAATAGCCCCCACAGGCGCAGTTACTGTCCTAGGCGTTTCCGGTGATGTACAAGTCCAAAATTTAAAAGCTGGTACAGCAACATTAGCTGCTAGTGGGAATCTGAATTTAGTTGAAAGTCAGTTGTACACAACCGGGGACTTAAATCTGCTAGCACTAGACACAGTGCGAATACGAGATAGTCTGACCAATCCTGTTGTTGCAAAAGCTGGGGGAAATCTCTATATTCAGGGCAACAAAGGCATCGATATTTTGGCACTGAATCATCCAGGAACACCCTTTCAAAGTGGTGGTAATCTCACACTTGTCAGTGATGGCAATATTTCTGGGGATGCTCATTTTGCTAGCGTAGGTCAGTTTCAAGTTCTCAACCTATCTGGTGGTTCTGGTCAATTTGTTTCCGAGTATGACCCAATTATTAGTTCCTACTCCAATGTGACTTTGGGGAACTATGTCGGTACCTCTCTGAAGGTGGAAACCTTTGGCAATATCACGGCTGACAGCATCACAATTACAGGGCCAGATACAACACTAGTGGGCTCTGACCCAGATATCTCAATTTTGACGAGTGGTTCTGCCTTAATTTTGCGAGCTGGTTTGACCAAGCTAGAAAATCCTCCTAATTTTCCAGTTACTGTGACAACGGGTTCCTACTCCATCACCAACCTCGGCACCTTGCCTGGAGGCAGTTACAGCATAGCCTACAGCATTAATAATTCCGGTCAGGTGGTTGGTTATTCGGTTAATAGCAATGGCACTGGTCGCGCTTTTCTCTATAGTGGTGGCACGATAACTGACTTGGGTAGTCTTCCTGAAGACAACACCACGTTTGCCAATAGCATTAATAACTCTGCTCAGATCGTGGGTCGTTCGACGAATCTTCAAGGTAGGGATAACGCATTTCTCTACAGCAATGGCACCGTGCAAAACCTGGGTACGCTGGGGGGGAATTCTACTACTGCCACTAGCATTAATAACTCCGGTCAAGTGGTTGGTTATTCGCTTATCGATGACAGCAGAACTCGCGCATTTCTCTACAGCGGCAGTACGCTTCAAAACCTCGGTACTTTAGGAGGCAACAGCTTTGCTTTTGGTATCAATG
>DATNQL010000452.1:0-3441 GCA_036704025.1 Stenomitos sp. | reverse complement strand
CTATTCCCAACATTATCCCAGTACTACTTTGGTCTAGCCCGATCACCCATCCGCATACACCCAAGAGTAAAAACAATCCCAACAGGACATCTTGAGGGGTGCGAATCGCCTGTTTGTGAAACGCTCCTTTCCCCGCTGGTTTGAGATAAGGATAAAATGCGATCGCCGCCACCTGTCCCCAGCGTCCCCAACCGGCTGCCATCATCAACGCCAACCCTCGGGACGTCTCTATATTGGTCAGTGCCGCTGTCTTTAATAGTAATAAGGCTACAGCCGCCATGGCTCCAAAAGCACCTGTAGCACTATCCACCATCACCTCTAAACGCCTCTGGCGGTCTTGAACCGCTAAGCCATCGGCTGTATCCATGGCACCATCTAGATGTAGGCCGCCCGTGAGTGCGATCCAGCCAACGATGATTAAAGCACTACGTGTCAAAATTGGCACACCGATCTGTTGCAGAACCGTATCTACAAAACCTAATATTCCGCCAATCACTAACCCAATTAGAGGTGCCCAACGCGCGATAGCCCGAAATTCTAGCGTCCAGTCAGTGGGCAGCGGAATGGTGGTATAAAAAGTTACAGCACCCAGAAAAGACAGCCCAAGTTGACATCCCCATTTCACTAATTGTTGAAATGTCAATTGCCTCATAGAGGGCTTCCCATCAGAAATTCAGTCAATTGTCGTATTAGCACTGCCAGAATCTTGGGATAGTATTGTCTCATACCCTACTGAATAAGCAACGAGTTTCCTTCCTGTACAACCCAAGTATTCAGTATAGAAACCTACTTGTTTGCCGTGTTTATATTCCTCTAGATTAGTCCTAGCTGCACCGTTCATATTGATTGATCTTGACGGTGATAGCGACGATCATCTAAGCTCTTGGTTTCCAATGTAGGGTCTCCAGCAAAGCGGTTACCTCAACCCATTCGATGGCAACGTCAGCCCTGTTTGCATCTTAGGCTTTTACCCATGAGTTATTCTCAATCCTCACACCAGCTCCCAGCCCCCTGCATCATCGACACTGGCACTATCGTCAACAAGCAAGACATTGAACGCCTGCTCAATGACCTGAGTCGGGTGCGCTATATTCATAGCCTGGATGGCGAAATCAAAAATGAAGGCGAAGGGTGTGTGATGGAAGTGTTTTGCGATCCTCAACGCTCCACCCTGATCGCCAATCAGGCGATCTATCTCAATGTCCAGAGTTTTGATTACTTAAAATTAAGCCAGTCTGCCAGTAAAGAAGCTTATTTTGACTTAATTCAGGATAACCGTCAGTTACGGCTGATCCCACTCTCTAACCCCTTGCAGGAGCAGTCTACAGAACCCTTTAACGTGGATGCTCTAGAAGCCATGGTGACACAAGTCCTCAGTGCCAAGTGGGATGTCCAAATCGATGATGACGGTGAGTGTCCTTTTTAAAGATTGTCGGTTGAAGGTTGAAGGTTTAAAGTGAGAAGGCTTAAGGTGAGAAGGCTCAAGGTGAGAACCCTGAAATTTTAGCTCTTCTGACCCTAGACTATCGATAACAACCTGAATCAATAGCGTTGGAACAACAGACCATTCAGTTTTCCTTTCAATGTCAGGCGTGCTGTAGCCAGACAAAAGCCCGTGCTGGTGTTTTTGTGACGCCTCATGGTGGGGTTGAGACGCCTAAGTTCATGCCTGTCGGCACCTTGGCAACGGTTAAAACCCTCATGCCAGCACAGCTAGAAACGGCTGGAGCCCAAATGGTTCTGGCGAATACTTATCATCTCCACCTGCAACCGGGAGAAGGTATCGTGGAGCAAGCCGGTGGGTTACATCGGTTCATGGGTTGGAAGGGGCCGATGCTCACAGATTCCGGTGGCTTCCAGGTGTTTAGCTTGAGTCAAATCCGCAAAATTACCGAAGACGGTGTAACGTTTCGCTCGCCCCGTGATGGACGAATCATTAATCTGACGCCAGAGCGTTCGATTGAAATTCAGAATACCTTGGGGGCAGACGTGATCATGGCATTTGATGAGTGTCCCCCTTACCCGGCTGAGCACTCAGAAGTTGAGGCGGCAACCGAGCGAACCTACCGCTGGCTGAAGCGCTGTATTGATGCTCATGCCCGCCCTGGGGAGCAAGCTCTGTTTGGCATCGTACAGGGCGGTGTTTACCTGGATTTACGTCGAGCTGCCGCTCAGTCTTTGGTATCGTTGGATTTACCCGGTTATGCCATCGGTGGTGTGAGTGTGGGTGAACCGGCTGAACTCATTCACGAGATTGTTGATGCCACTGCACCGTATTTACCCGTTGATAAGCCTCGTTATCTGATGGGTGTGGGGACTTATCGAGAAATGGTACGGGCGATCGCCGCAGGAGTCGATTTATTTGATTGCGTGATTCCTACGCGATTGGGGCGTCATGGTGCGGCTTTGGTGCAGGGAGAACGCTGGAACTTGAAAAATGCTCGATTTCGGGAAGATTTCACGTCTCTAGATGCCACTTGTCCTTGCTATGGCTGCCAGAACTTTACTCGCGCTTACCTCAACCACCTGGTGCGATGTAAGGAATCTCTCGGCTTCATGTTGCTCTCGCTGCACAATGTCACTGAACTGATTCGCTTCACCCAACGCATTCGGGAGGCCATTTTAAGCGATCGCTTCACCACAGAATTTGCTCAATGGTTAAATTAGGGAAATTTCATGATCTTGAAGGCAGGACTTACACCAGAACAATCAAGTTCAAATCGATGTCACTTTGTCAACCCGACAGCAACTCGTACAGGGAATGCCATGTCAATGATTGCCAGCCGCCGATTCATAATCCAGTCCTAACAACTGACAATCGGAATCGAGGTTGCTGACAATCAGAAGAACCACACAAGCACAATAATCTCGGATAGCCTGCCGGAGGGCTTCCTTTTTCGTGGAGCTATGGAGGTGGAGATACTTCGATGAGCCATCCGGAAATTCACAAAAAAGATGAAATAACATAATCCTAAACTGTTGAACAATAAGTCCTACAAATTAACGTATTGAGCATTTGTGAATAAAATGTGAAGAAGAGAATTTTTTAACACTATGTTATATGGACTAACGCTCGACCTCTGGGAAAAGTGAACACCCACAAATGAATCTGAATTTCTTCCGTGAATTCGGCATGACAGAAAAGGTCAAAACATCGAACCGCTTAGGATGAGAGCTGTCTTATACGAAGTTTCATTCATATGAAGCATATTCTTTTTCTCCGTGTCTCCGTGTCCCCGCGTCCCCGCGTCTGTGCCAACTATGATGTTTAAACGCAACTTCGTATTAGCTCGCTAACGTTCAGTAAATCTCTCTCATCCTTTTCGTGCAATTATTGAACAATTCTTTCGGCTAACCTGAGCTTAGCTGAACGGGAACGAGGGTTATCCTCCAGTTCCTTCTCTTGTGCGGTGATTGGCTTTTTGGTTAATATCCGCAATA
>DATNQL010000451.1:0-3881 GCA_036704025.1 Stenomitos sp. | reverse complement strand
GAGCCGATAAAATTGCTTTATTCGATCCGCCAGGTGAATCCTTTACTGAAATTTTCCTCGCGGCCTTACGACAACGTCTCGATCTTAGCCAGTTAGAGTACGTGATTCTCGGTCACGTCAATCCTAACCGAGCCGTTACCCTCAAAGCCCTGCTCGAACTCGCCCCTCAAATTACATTGGTTTGCTCCAATCCGGCAGCGCTCACCCTACGAACCCTCCTACCAGACCAAGAACTGAAAATTGAGGTTGTGCGAGGTGAAGATACCTTAGATTTGGGGCAAGGTCATAACCTGCAATTTATCCTAACTCCCAGCCCCCGTTGGCCTGGTTCACTGTGTACTTACGACCCCCAAACCGAAATTCTCTTCACCGATAAGCTGTTTGGGGCACATGTCTGTGGTGACCAAGTATTAGACGAAGGATGGACGACGATTAGCGAAGATCGGCGCTATTACTTTGATTGCCTGATGGCACCCCACGCCAAGCAAGTGGATAAGGCGTTAGAAAAACTCACTGATTTTCCGGCAAGGCTTTATGCGACGGGTCATGGCCCGTTAGTGCGCTATAGCCTGATCCCCCTAACCCAGTCTTATCGACAGTGGTGTGAGGAAAATGCTACCAAGGACTTGACAGTCGCTTTAATTTATGCATCAGCCTATGGCAATACGGGAACTTTAGCCCAAGCGATCGCACGGGGCATCACAAAAGCTGGTGTTGGGGTGGAAGCGATTAACAGCGAAGTAGCTGACCCCACAGAAATTCAGAAAGCCGTGGAGAAAGCTGATGGGTTTATTATGGGTTCTCCTACTCTGGGTGGTCATGCCCCAACCCCCATTCAAACCGCATTAGGAATTGTCCTCTCGACCGCTAGCAAAACCAAACTTGCGGGTGTCTTCGGTTCCTACGGCTGGAGTGGTGAAGCCATTGACCTGATTGAAAGCAAATTCAGTGATGCGGGTTACCAGTTTGGCTTTGAAACGATTCGAGTTAAATTTAAGCCCAACGAAGTTACCCTGAAATACTGTGAAGAAGCGGGTACCGACTTTGCTCAAGCCCTCAAGAAAGCCAAAAAAGCCCGCACCTCTCGACAACCTGTCGGTGAGTCCCAAGCCGCCCGTACCGAGCAAGCCGTGGGACGTTTAGTCGGCTCTTTGTGTATTGTTACCACTAAACAGGGGGAACTTACAGGGGCGATGCTGGCTGATTGGGTGTCTCAAGCCACCTTTACGCCTCCGGGACTCACTATTGCGGTTGCCAAAGACCGGGCGATTGAATCGCTGATGCACACGGGCGACTCCTTTGTCTTGAATATTTTGGCCCAAGGGAAGCATTTGGGCTTAATGAAGCACTTCCTCAAACCCTTTGGCCCTGGGGAAGACCGATTTGCTGGGGTCGCAACCCAAGAGGCGGAGAATGGTTGCCCGATTCTGTGTGACGCCCTTGCTTATCTCGAATGTACGGTGGAAAATCGCATGGAGTGCGGCGATCACTGGGTCGTGTATGGGGTTGTTAAACAGGGTCAATTACTGCAACCTGATGGCGTTACTGCTGTGCATCATCGGAAATCAGGCACTCATTACTAAATGCCTCATTCAAGTAGGGGTAGCCTAAAACGGGTCAAGAAACACTACCCCTGTTTGATGCTCACTCCGGTTAAAGAAGATGTTTTACGAGATCCTCTTCTAGAACCCGGTTTTTAGGTTAATTTGAGGTTAAGAATAGGTAAAGGAAATTTGTTAAAATCGAGATTTACTCTCGATAGGAGGTAGCTATGACCGATTCAGCTCGGATGAGCAAGAACAGCTTTCTCTATCCTCAGAGCCGCTACTACGGACGGTTTACACCAGAGCATCTAACCTTCAATGCCAATTTGCAAGAATTTGCTCAGAATGTCTCTTATATCTCGGCTCTAGAGACGGGAGGAAAGCTTTCTTCGGAGGAGGCTTATATGAAAATTAAAGGGTTGTGGAAACAGTTGAAGCACAGCAAGAAATCCTTAGGGATTGGGAAAAATATACCTTAAGAATCAACATCATTCTTCGCATAGTCGGTAATCTGTATAAGAGCTGGCATTCATCGTCTCAACAGAAGAAAGAATTGGCGAAGCAACCCCTTTGTCGCTATACCGTAACCAGAAGGATTGAAATAAGGCCATTCTGGCTTCCAGACCAGAATGGCCCGACCCATCAGGACGAGGAGCTGCCACGATTACTGCAAGGAAGCTGTGCAAAGACAGTGATGGTGACATCTGACGCTGACACCTTAGTTCTTTTGGGTCAAAAGACTGAAAAGCAACTCATGAGAAGAGTTCTGATCATCGAAGACGAAGAAATCCTGCGCGAGAGTATCCTCAATATCCTAGAAACCAATGGGTTTAGTACGATTGACGCGGGAGATGGGCGAAGTGGAGTACGCTTGGCAAAAGAGCGAATACCTGATCTCATTTTGTGTGATATTAGGATGCCGGAGCTGGATGGGTACGAAGTATTAAAAGCACTCCGTCAAGACCCATTGACAGCAAGCATTCCCTTACTCTTTGTAACGGCAGAGAATATCCAAAATGTCATGGCTCAAGGAGAGGTTCTAGGGGCAAACGGCTATCTAACAAAGCCCTTTTCAACCGCTCAACTGTTACAAGCAATCAGTCAAGGACTTCGCGATGATTCTAGAAATTAGCGCAGCTAATCGCTAAAGTCACTCCTGTGCCAAAAATTTTTCCGAGGCGTCAGTACTCTCGTTTAGCGTTTGCGAATGTTGAAATCAGATTTCAGGGCATTTCTTCAGTCTTTCCTGAGCTTTGGAAAAAAGCTGCTCCTTGCTCATTGGCGCTCTTTGCTAATTCTATTTATGGGCGTCTACTTACCCTTACAAGTTTTTGGGGAGCTAGCGGAAGAGGTTTGGGAGAATGAAGGCGGCTTTCCTTGGGATGTACCGATTCTGCTGGCCGTTCACAGCACATCCTCAACCCCAATGGATGGTTTCGCCACAATCCTGACTCAGCTAGGGGTATTTTGGGGCGTGTTTCCTGTTGCCACGGTGATTGCAGTATTATTATTGCTGCGGCGACGGTGGCGATCGCTAACTTATTTACTCACCACTCTCCTCGGCAGCATCATCATTAACCGCACTGCCAAAGTATTATTACATCGAGTGCGTCCCCACCTATGGTCATCACCCGCTCCAGAGTTTGACTATGGATTTCCTAGCGGTCATGCCATGTCGAGTATGACACTGGTAGCGGCTTTGGTCATTCTGACGTGGAACAGTCGTTGGCGCTTTCCCGTTTGGTTGATTGGCAGCTTATTTGTGCTTTCGATTGGCTGGACTCGTCTTTATCTAGGAGTTCACTATCCCAGTGATATTCTCGCCGGTTGGATGGTTTCGATCGCTTGGGCAATTGGGGTGAGTCTCCTCATTAGACCCCATTTAACTAAACCATTAGTTCCAAAGGATGGAGAGCCTGCTCCTGCCGATCAACTCACATCGAAGGAACAAGAGGCTGTAATGGAGAAAACGAAGTAGAGATTTCCACCCCATTCTGATACGCAGTTGGGTTCAAACATAGTAGTGAAGGCAGACACGGGGACGCGGGGACGTGGGGACGCGGAGAATATGAATGTACTACGTATGAATGCAACTTGGTATGACACTCTACCGGAACAACCCCATGAGACAAACCCTTATTCAGGTCGATGCTTTCACGGATACACCCTTCGCCGGAAATCCGGCGGCTGTTTGTGTTTTGCCGTCTCCTCAGGATGAGGACTGGATGCAAAACGTGGCGCGGGAGATGAATTTATCGGAGACGGCTTTTCTGGTCAGGCAGGACGATGGCTTCCATTTACGTTGGTTTACCCCGGCGGTAGAAGTACCGCTTTGTG
>DATNQL010000450.1:0-15207 GCA_036704025.1 Stenomitos sp. | reverse complement strand
TACGGCTTAGACCGTTTGGTGATGCTGATGGCGAAAGAAGAGTCAATTCGGGATGTGATTGCCTTCCCGAAAACACAGCAAGCTAGCTGTCTGCTTACGGATGCTCCAGCTGGGGTGGATGCGAAGCAGCTCAAAGAATTGCAGGTGGCTTCTACTTACAAGCCCAAGACTTAAGAACACATGCACCAGATTTCCCGTCCTCTGGTTTTGGAGGGCGGGGTCATTCATCTGGTTGTTGTCCTGGGAGTACTAATAATGCATCTCAACAGCAACGAAAAGCTCCTAGAGCGCATAAACTAGGAGCTTGTTGTCCTATCGTTAGCACTGCCCTCATTACTTTGGACTTGCTTAAGAAAACGTTATCACTGCATATACAGATGAGCGTCTATCGTAAGACAGGATTCTTAGGACGGGGCAGGGTCGTATACAGAGATACAAATTCTAGTTACTTTGCGTTACAAATCTTGCTCAAAAGAGTTGGATTAAGCTGTGATATCGTGTCCGGTTAAACACCCATCGTTAGGATTGACGCGGGGACACGGGGACACGGGGACGCGGAGAGTTTTTCTTAAGGGTAATTAGACGGACATGATATGACGCATTTAAGAAAGCATATTTCCACACCCTACACCCCACACCCCTGATGGCAATTTAGCTGCACATCGGCTTACCACCAAAAACAGCACGAATCCAACGGTTGAAGCGGCCTAATGGTTGAAAAACTATTACACAACTCAATAAAAACTGGGTAGCGACAACGCTACCCAGGAGAATGTTTGAGGCAAACTTGTCAGTTTACCTGCTTCACGGAAGTCAATTAAGCGATCGCCGCTTTCTTGATAGCTGCCGTCAGTTCACCTTTGGCATACTTAGCTGCATACTCTTCCAGGCTGACTTGTTTGATCTTGCTTGCGTTACCAGCGGTACCAAACTGCTGATAGCGGTCAGCACAAACTTTTTGCATGTAGGTGATGGAAGGCTTCAAGAAGTGACGGGGGTCAAACTCCTTGGGGTTTCCAGCCAGAGCTTCACGTACAGCCGCGGTGATAGCCAGACGGTTATCGGTGTCAATGTTCACTTTCCGAACACCGCTCTTGATGCCTTTTTGAATTTCTTCGACAGGCACGCCATAAGTTTCAGGAATAGCACCACCGAACTCGTTAATCAGCGCCAGTAAGTCTTCAGGAACTGAAGAAGAGCCATGCATGACCAAGTGGGTGTTAGGCAGGCGGCGGTGAATTTCTTCAATCCGGCTGATTGCCAAAATTTCACCCGTCGGCTTACGTGTGAACTTGTAAGCACCGTGGCTGGTTCCGATCGCTACCGCTAGGGCGTCAACTTGAGTTTGCTCAACGAAGTCAACCGCCTGATCCGGGTCGGTTAACAGTTGAGAGTGGTCAAGCTTGCCCTCGAAACCGTGACCATCTTCGGCTTCACCCATACCGGTCTCTAGAGAACCTAAGCAGCCCAGTTCGCCTTCAACGCTAGCACCGATGGCATGAGCCACTTTCACCACTTCACGAGTCACATTGACGTTGTACTCGTAGCTGGCTGGAGTCTTGGCATCGGCTTCCAGAGAACCATCCATCATGACGCTGGTAAAGCCGTTCTTGATGGCAGAGTAGCAAGTGGCAGGCTCGTTACCATGGTCTTGGTGCATGACGATGGGAATGTGGGGATAGGTTTCCACCGCAGCCAGAATCAGGTGACGGAGGAAGTTTTCGCCAGCGTACTTGCGAGCGCCACGAGAAGCCTGGAGAATCACAGGGCTATCGGTTGCATGGGCAGCTTGCATGATCGCTTGGATCTGCTCCATGTTGTTGACGTTGAACGCCGGAATGCCGTAACCATTTTCAGCCGCATGATCGAGTAGCAGTCGCATTGGTACGAGCGCCATAATAGTCCTCCTATTCTTTTGGTTCGTTGTCAGCTAGTCGTGTTGTCTTATAACAAGCTTAATTCTTACGACAATCTTAAGATAATTTATCAGTTTATAGGCAATTATCTCTAGAGATTTTTAAATAAGATTTGCTTATAGACTTAATAAAGGATTTCTATTTTTTTTCTTTTCAATGGGTCGCCCGGGATTCGAACCCGAGACCAATCGGTTAAAAGCCGAATGCTCTACCGCTGAGCTAGCGACCCGTTATCTGTGTGTTCTGTATGTGAAGCACACGATTTCTAACAATAGCACAACAATTTCCAAAAGGAAACTAAAAAATCACAAAAAAGTTACCTCAAGGGTGACAGATGTCTCCAAGCTCTCTCCTGGAGCGAGTTCCGTCAGGTGTTCACCCGTGTTCAGAGAATTGCGGGGGGCACTCCAAGGCTCTAGGCAATAAAAGTCTTTGCCTTTAATCGTCCAAAAAACCAGGGTAGAGTAGAGGTCACTGTAACTCAGAGAAATCTTGAAGCCACGTCCCTGATCGGTAATACTGGCACAAGGCTCAGCCATCTGTCCAAAAGCCAAATCCAGTTCATCGCGGCTTAAATCGAAGGTACCCGTGAACGGATGAACGGCTTTGGTGATCTGATCTTGATACTCGGAGGCTGCAATATCAAACTCCAGTTGAGTCTTATCTGACGTAGCGAAGTACGGATGTAAACCCGTGGAAAAAGGCATGGGCTGAGCAGAATGATTGGTGTAGCGCTGATGAATCTCCAACGCATTGCCCATGAGTTTGTAAGTAAAGGCGAGTTCAAAGTCGAAGGGGTAAACCGCACGAGTCTGGTCGTCACTGTTGAGAACGAGGGTCAGGCTTTCTGAGTTATGGTTCGCCTCTGAGGCTGGTGTGACTTGCCAAGGCAAATCACGGGCAAAGCCATGTTGTTTGAGCGGATACGATTGACCTTTGTGGGTGTAGGTATTGTTGGGTAAATTCCCGCAAATGGGGAAGAGAATGGGGATACCACCCCGCACGCTCAAGTTCGGGTCAGCAAAGCGATCACTGTCTAGGTAGAGGATATCTTGCTGCTGGAGACTCCAGTGGGTAATGATCGCGCCCCGTTCTGGTACAACTTCCAATCGAGACTGAGATTGAGGATTCGTGAGAATGTAGGTTTTGTATTGTTTTTGTTCTATGGCGATCGCGCACACAGGCGTTTTTCTCCCAAAAAAGCAGCTAGTGGTTGGGTAGGTACACCAGAACTTTAACAAACTCTTATCAGAAAACGACCGTTAGCTTTACCCCTTCTTTACATGAGATTCTTTAGGTTATGGGGATGAGCGGAGGATGAACCATTCAAGTCCTTGCCTACACCTCGTTTTCCTCATTACTCCGAAATAACTCGATTTTTACGATACGCGCTTATCGCTTCACCGCTGTGACTTGTATCACAACAAAAAGGTGTGGAAAATCACATTTAAGAACTGACATGAATCAATGGCTAGATGGCGAAAAAACACGATAGTGTTAATAATCCCCTACAGTAGTGCCCTGGTTTCATGATTCGCACGCTTGTCCAATCAGCATTTCAAACGGGTTGTCTCAGTGTGGCTTCTGAAGGTCTAATCCGTCAGGTACTGGAAATGAAAGGTTACGAAGCATCAGATTTGGAAGCGCTGACAGCTCTCTACGAGGCTGTCAATTCCGGTCGAATTCAGCGAGAGGCGAGTGGAAACACCGCTATGACATTGATGCCTAGCGGTCGCTAAGGCGAGAAGGCCGTAGAATAGCTTTTGCTTAAGTAACGGTTCATGACCACAGACGTAACCAGAGTATTCATGATGTAGGGTTTCCCAAGACGCCGTCGGCTGGAGCTGTTACAAACAACGATCCTGAATATCATTGTGCGTCAAGATCATTGTGGTGATTGCCCTGCGCTCGTTCGCGTTTCGGAAAAATATCAAGTCCTTTCCCTCATGCCCAGCAGATAGCATGAGGAGTATGTCACAATAGCTATGTCTGAATACATCAGACATCCATGTACCCCTAGCAAACCAGGGTTTTTCACCTGGGAAGAGTGCGCTTGTCGCAATGGCGGAATTCATTTGTGCCTTAAAACAATCTCGGCTCCCTGCCGATATCCACCTGTTAAAAATTCCCATCGGATCACAGGGCAAATTGCTCTCCATCATTGCCTTGCCAAGAGTTTTACTAACTGCTCGTGCACTTGAATAAGGATGCCCCTAGTTGCTTTCCATCGTTGAAGGTACTAAAGTCACTCTCAAGATTGCTGTTGAATGCAAGCCAAAATTTTAAGCACTCAAGGGGAAGGAGCATTGAGGCATCTTACCTTTGACGGCGAGAAACCCACTGGGTTAGACCCCCGTCAAGCTCACAAGGAAGCTGTATCCCCAATAACAGGAACGGCTTGCTTCTTCACATACATATTGGAAGAGTTATTTGCTCAGGAGAAGCCAAATATGCTACACCGCAAGATTTATCAACTTTGTTGCGATGGTCGTGAAATCTGTGTTTTCTTGCGGGACCAGCAACGTTGGATTGAACGCGCTCGAATTGTTGATATAGAAGGCGATTTAGTTACTATTCGTTATGAAACCGAGGAAGAAGATGAAATCAGTTCCTGGGAAGAAATGGTTCGTCTGGAAAGTATTGGTTCTGTAACTCAGAAACTGGCTTCTGTGCCAAGAGGAAACTTTGAACCCTTGGTTTCTGACGATTGCCCGGAAGCTGAACAAATTCACCCGCGTTCCCAAGACTCGAATCTAGACTAGATTAGACAACGAGTCGCTTGTTGGTTGCCCGAAAGTTCAAATCAAGCGTTTTTGAAGGCTGTAAAAACCTACGCACAGGATGACCTGCTCCGCGATCGACTTTCTGACCCCATAGCAAGGGTTAGAGCCATTCCAGGTTCAATAAACCATAAAACTCGTGTAATTTTGGCCTGAACCCAGTGTAGAAGCGTCCACACTGGGTTATATCATGTCCGGTTAAACACCCTTAGTGAGGAATGGCGCGGGGACGCGGGGACGCGGGGACGCACAGAGATTTTGATTACGGGTCATTAGGCAGACATCATATTTAATCTTGGGTTAGGCGTTTGAGGTTGGCGGGGGGGGTTCGGCTGCTTCAAAAACGGGACAATACCCTTCCGGTGTGACCTTAAAACCGTACAGAGGAGAAGCCGGATTCCAACAGCGTTGCCCTCGTTGGTGACGGCAGTTCCCACAGCAATCGATGTTCATCGGTACTCTGGTATTGCTCGCTTGACTGAGGAGTTCTCGTTGGGACAATCCCCTCAACACCAGTTCTTCTCCCTGCCAGCGGGCTTCTACTAGACCGGTGTCGGCAAAATCTTGCCAGCGAGGGTCAGCCGCGATCGCTTCTGGGAGCGTGACTGTAACCACTGTTCCCAACTCGGTGAGCTCCCCTTCGTAGTTGGCTTCGGCGGGTGCTGCCGGTTGGATAAACGTTTCACCAATCGGTAATTCTACTAAGGTGCCGGCGGATGGGGAATGGAGATGGTATCGATTTTGTAACTCCTCTAAGCCCGTTAGATCGGCGAGGTAAGTCGGAGAACCGTGAATAAAAATGACGTGCTGGGGACGGAGATTATGAATCAACTGTGTCGTTCCCAAGCGATCGCCATGTTGAGCCAGGAGATAAGTTTCCACATCCGTTGGCTCAAGATTGTCTCTTGCCGAATATCTCGGATGATCCGGTCGCAGGATGACCGGAGGACTGGCTTCTGGGTGCCAGTAATCGCTGACATCAGCCGTTTCGTCGGTGATCACAATACAGGGGGACTGACCGATTGCAGCGAGTTGCCGTTCATCCAACAGTCGGACGCGAGGACGTACTCGCTCATCCCAAAACAGAGGTTGATGGCGGGCAAAGTTTTGGACGGATGTGGGGAAATGAGGTAACAGTGCCAAGTAGGCATTACAACCATCCGCGACGGTTCCCTCGACCCAGATATCGAGGTTACGACCCGTAAAGTGATGATGACTGCGTAAAAGCATTAAGATTTCTTGGCCTAACCCTAAGGTGGGCACAGGCAGCAAGACCGAGTATTTTTGGGCGATCGCTCGATCAATACGCTCTACTAACTGATTTTCCTGTTGTCGTCGGTGCGGATGCCGAGCTGAGCCGTAAGTGCCCTCCACAATCAGTACATCAGGCTGCATTCCCCGTAAGGATTCAATGGATAATCCTTCTACCAGCCGCGAGTTGGATAGGAAAAAGTCACCCGTATAAAACAGTCGATAGGTTTTTTTGGGTGTAGTGTAAGTGAGTAAGAACGCTGCTGCCCCTGGCAGGTGCCCCGCCGGGAATAATTCTGCACTCAATCCCTCGCAAAATTCAACCGGCGATCGCCAAGGTAATGCTTGACAGAAATGGGGAATTTTTTCAGGCGGCAACTCCGACCAATTCAGGGGCAAAAGTTGAGTGGTGACCTCACTGGCGTAGATGGGTAACTGGGGAAACGCTTGGTGGAGAGACAGCAAGCCCTGAGCATGATCCGAGTGAGCATGGCTGCACAAGACTAAATCAGCGGGTGGATTGGAACTCGATTGTAGGGGTGAAATGTTCTCTAATCCACAGTCTAGAAGAATACGGTGTGGCCCCATCTGCACCAATAAACAAATGCCCTCAGCACCATGACCGACCGCATAGGGGAAACAAACTAATTGATCATCTTCAACATAGGATGCCATTGGGCGTTGATGGCTCATGAACGGTCAGAGAGTTGCACTCAATAATCAGCTATTGGCTATTGTGATGGGGTTAATCATTCCCTTTCTCGGTGTCCAGTGAATTGGAACAACTGACTACAGATGGCAGCTCCTCTCCTCCAAAGCTGTTGGCTGACGCATGAGGTGACATGCTTTCTATTTGTTTTACAAACAGGAGCTTCCTTACCGAAACACGCTAGCGCTCCGCTCAGCTAAATTCTTGTTGATGCATAACCTCAAGCTTTATGACCCAACAAGGTGATGTCCCTAGGGATTTTGACAACCCCTCCATGTCTCGACGCACGATAGATTAGACGCTAGCGACTTGCCAATGTCTCATGCTATGACTACCGCTACGCTATGACTAACGCTATCGGTTATATCGAATCAGTTGTTGTTCTGGAAAGACTGGTTTTCCTATTCCTCTTCCTGAAATCTAACTTTGGTCTGCTTCTACTCCTAGCGTTTCTATAGGAGCTGCCGAAAGGAGTTAAACTTCGGTTAGCTTTCCACCAGTATCGCAGGTCAGCGACGAGCTATTGCTATTCAGTATCCATTTTATCAGATTTTTTTGTGATTATAGGATAAGGATTTGGCCTCGATCTCGTTCTTTCGCGCAGAGAAAATTAGCTTGAACGGAGGTCAGGAGTCCCTTCTGTTCAGCAACCCTTTATCCCAGCGCGGTGCGAGTTGGGATGAAGTTGAGATTCCAGCGTATTAGCTAGAGTGGAAATCTTAGTGGGCAGAACCGTTCCCGTGATAATTGTCGGAATCGTAGAATCCGTTTTTCGTACCAAAAATCAGGGATGACACCGTAAAAACAATGGTCAGTATCACTAAAATCAGTTTGACATCCATTGATTTAATAACCTCCTCTCTATTGATCCCATCGTGGGACGTCAGGGCTTTTTAATGATGAATTTGCACTTATCATCAGCTCAAATTGTAGAACCGAATTGGCTTGCCCGTCTATCTCCTCAAGTGGCACCCGATTTAGTGGGTTGCAGCTTAGTGCGTCAGTTTAGCGATGGTTCCCTGTTACGAGGAATGATTGTGGAAACAGAAGCCTATGGCCCTGACGACCCAGCCTGTCATGCTTATCGGCGTCGCACACAACGGAACGGAGCGATGTTTGGGCCAGCCGGTCGCACTTATGTCTATTTAATTTACGGAATGTACTATTGCTTGAATATTGTTACAGACCAAGAAGACGTTGCCAGTGCGGTCTTGATTCGCGCTTTGCAGTTACAGTCTCTACCCAGTTGGATGGAACCGCACCCAGGCTCAAAACGCCATCGCGTTGCGGCGGGGCCTGGTAAGCTTTGCAAAGCATTGCAAATTGACTTGACACTAAATAATCAAGTCCTACAGCCCGGTCAATCCCTGTGGTTGGAGCACCGTCCACCGCAATTTATTCCTAACTTGATGCAGACGACCCGCATTGGGTTGTCTCAAGGAGCAGATTTGCCTTGGCGGTGGTATTGGAAAGACTGTCCAGCCGTTTCTAAGCTGTAATTGACCTCCTCCCAACTCCATCGAAGATCATGGAGGCAGGACGATTGCCTCTCAAACTTCCCGAAACCGAGAGCCACCAAACCAACTGTTAAAGCACAATTTCCTGCCCTTGCTGGGTGAAGCGAACATTCTTAATTTTGAGTTGAGAATTCGTGGTTAATGTTTTACGAAGGCTACCAAAAAGGGCAAACTGTTCGCAGCTAGAGAGAGAAACAAACTGTCGTCGGGAATTGGGTGACAAGCGGAAATCGACAGTAGCAACTCCACTTTTAGAGTTAACTTGGACACGATATCCCGCTAAATCGAAATCGCCGGAGTCGGCTTGCTTTAAAACTTTTCCCACGGCAGTATCGACAACACGAGTGGCTGGAACTGCTACTTTTTCAGCCACTAGAGTCTGACACTGATTATCAGCTTGATAGATGCTGAGGGTAACTGTATTTTGGCCTTGGGCAACAGGTGTTGACGTTTGGGGTTGATTGGATGTTGTCGCTGCTTTGGCAGACAAGGTTATAGAAGGCATTTTACCCGTTTCATGGGTCGGTGATTTTGCCTGGTTATTTTGGCGATTGGCCACAGAAGAGGAACAGCTACTGAGACTAAGAACGATTAGTCCAGTCATGAGGGGCGCTAAGTATTTTTTGAGAGGGTTCATCGCTAAACAATTTGTATAAGAAAAGTTTTGTCAGTAGGGACTGGAACCGACAGCCAAAAACAAAATCTCCAATCCCGGATTGAGAAATGTAACTCTTAGAGGCTAATATTGACTTACTGATGTCTTGACGCGATATCAGTGAAGATTTCTGTGGTTTTTATGGACCGAAGTCCATCAATTGGTAGTAGCAAGCTCCTGAGCGCATAGAGAGCCAAGGCTCCCAGCGCGAGGGAGCTGAAGGAGGCTGTATGTTGACTCAGGACAGTTGTTTTGCACTGTCGCACCGGGCTGATTTTTTTCAGTCCCAGTGGGAATGGGATTTAGATCCATACCCCCCTAACCCTCCTTGAGGGGAGAATGGGGGCGCTCAAGTGGCTAAAGCCCTTGAAATTCAGTATTGGCTACGACATTTCTGGGCTGGTCGGCTTTGGGTGGGGAAAATCGAGATGCAGAACTACCCTAGAAGTTAGGTGATGAGTGCTGGCGCTGGAACAAGAGCCAAGTAGAGTTCCTTAGGATGCACCACACACCGTCACCTCTATTGAAGGGTGCAGTATTTTATTCCCACTATTTCTCCTCCCCCTATTGGTTCCACCAACAACATCTGTGGAATGAACAGGTGGGATATCACGTTTAATTCGCTCAGCGAAGATTAGGCCAATCAAAACTTTAATGATGGTCTACCGAAAGTGATTTAGACAACAAAAGTTTCACTCTATGACAACTGATTATGTCAAATTAAGGAGGAGAATTGTTTCTTGTCGTCCTTTTCGTTCTAATTCGGATTGAAGAAGGATTACCAATTATTTCCATTGTCCTGATGATGTTACAAACCCTGTGTTATGTACTATTTAATGTGTTTGCCGTAACACCATTGATTCTTGTCAGTCTATTGGAATACACAGGATTTCACAGAAGTCCGAAACAGTAAATTTTCCCTGTTTTTGTCGGCTCCTGCTGTTATCTCTGGAGTGGCTGACATTTGCTAATTTTTGAGTTGGGCGATCACTCGATAGCTTGACTCAATCAAAACATCAATCAATAGCCTAAAGTAACTACCAATGTACCCCATGATTGACTACCCAATCCTTCTATTGCGAACGTTATCTGGACGAGCTACCTACTGGTAATAATGGCAATCGCCAGCCTTGATTTTTATCGATTCTATGGATCGAAGTCCATTTTTTAACAGTAGTAATTGCCTGAGTGCTGGATGAGCCTTCTCTCCCGCACAAGGGAGAATTAGGAGGTTTTATGCTGACTCAAGATGTTCGCAATACGCTCTTTGATGTTGCCGATTTAAACCAGCTCAAATCTGCCCTGAATCGCTTGCCAGCGGTAGATGTAGGCGAATTTATTTCCGATCTATCTCCGGAACGCAGAGCGATCGCCTTTCGCATTCTTCAGAAAGATCAAGCGATCAGTGTGTTTGAATATTTACCGCCGGACATTCAAGAAGAACTGATTGGTGCCCTACACGATACCCAGGTTTTTCAGATTGTTGAGGCGATGAGTCCCGATGACCGGGCAGAATTGTTTGATGAATTACCGGCTGGGGTAGTCAAGCGGCTGTTGCAACGACTCAGTGCCGCTGAACGTCAGGCGACGGCGATGATTTTAGGCTATGCCGAAGGCACGGCCGGACGGGTGATGACGACGGAATTTGTGCAGTTACGGGGAGGCTTAACCGTTGGAGAAGCCCTGAATAAGATCCGTCTGACTGACCAAGATAAGGAAACGATTTACTATGCCTACGTCACCGATGACAACCACAAACTGGTTCGAGTTGTATCCCTACGGCAACTGTTATTTTCGCTTCCTAATGCCCTGATTCACGATATTGCCAGCGATCGCCTGATTAAAACCCGTACCGACATGCCTCAGGAACAAGTCGCCCAACTCATGAAGCGTTATGACTTGCTGGCTTTGCCTGTGGTGGATCGGGAAGACCGTTTGGTGGGGATTGTCACCATTGATGATGTCGTAGACATCTTGGAGGAAGAAGCAACCGAAGATATTCAGAAACTGGCAGGGGTGAGTGGTGGGGATGAAGCCGCCTTGTCCCCGCCCTGGATCACCATTCGCAAGCGCCTACCCTGGCTAGTGGGCGTGATGGGATTGTACATCGGAGCGGCGAGTGCGATCGCACCCTTTCAAAAAGTGATTGCTATGGTACCTGTGTTAGCCGTCATCATGCCGATTTTTTCCAACACAGGGGGTACCGTGGGCATTCAAGCGTTAACGGTAACCATCCGAGGACTGGGTGTAGGCGAGGTCACTCCCAAAGATACCTTCAAGATTCTACGCAAGGAAATTCTGGCCGGTTTGGGTACCGCCCTATCCTTAGGTCTCACCATGATTGCCCTTTCTTTAATTTGGGCTGCACCCCAAGAACGTTGGGTGGCCTTAGTGGCGGGAACCGTTATGGCAATGAATGTCTTTGTAGCTGTGACCCTAGGAACATTGTTACCCATGGCGATGAAACGACTCAAACTCGATCCGGCACTGATTAGCGGCCCCCTACTCACCACCATGCTAGATGCCGTTGGGTTTATGATTTTCTTGTCGCTGATTTCGGTTTCCTTAAATGTTCTGCATTTAAACCCCTAAGCCAGAGTACGCCATAGCCGTTTGGTTAAATCCTAAAAGTTAACCGCGCTGAAACTCCCTCGATCGCGGTATGTTGGCTAATAGTTAGTTTTAACCCATCTCTATGGCTACTACCGTTTGGACACGCCGCCACGTTCTTGGGTTGGCTGATTTCACACCCGCAGAATTCGATACAGTCTTACAAACGGCTGCCAGCTTTCGGGAGGTACTCTCAACGCGAACGAAAAAGGTACCCGCGTTGCAGGGTCATGTGGTTGCCAATCTGTTCTTTGAACCCTCAACCAGAACTCGCAGTAGTTTTGAGTTGGCGGCAAGGCGTTTGTCTGCCGATACACTCAACTTTGCAGCGGGTACTTCTTCCCTCACCAAAGGGGAAACCATTCTGGATACAGCGAAGACCTATCTAGCCATGGGAGCGGATATGATGATGATTCGCCATCGGGAAGCTGGGGTACCCCATGCCATTGCGGCAGAAATGAACCAGTTGGGTGTCCGAGTCAGCATCCTCAACGCGGGTGACGGACAGCACGAACATCCCTCCCAAGGTTTGCTTGACCTCTTTACGATTACCTCTCTGATTGATTTTGAATACCCCCGCTTAGGGCTTTTAGCGGGGAAAAAGATTGCGATTGTGGGAGATATTTTGCATTCACGGGTTGCCCGTTCTAATATCTGGAGTTTGACTTCTAGTAAGGCCGAAGTGCATCTGGCTGGGCCACCAACACTGCTCCCTAAATTGTTCGGTCAAATCGGGGATTCTTCTGTGCCGAATCGAAATCTATTTCTCCACTGGGAACTCGAACCTGCCTTAAAAGATGCCGATTTTGTCATGACCTTACGGCTGCAAAAAGAGCGGATGACTTCGCATTTGTTGCCAAGTTTACGAGAATACCATCAGCATTTTGGAATTACACGCGATCGCTTAAAACTTTGTAAACCGGATGTGAAAATTCTCCACCCAGGCCCGGTCAATCGAGGGGTAGAAATTAGCTCGGACTTGATGGATGACCCAGAGTTTAGTCTAATTTCCCAGCAGGTAACCAGTGGTGTTGCGGTGCGAATGGCATTACTGTACCTGATGGGTAGCGGCAAAAATTAGGATGTTGTTGGTAAATTCGTGGGGCGTCAGACTGCAAATTGTAGGGGCATCCCTTGTGGATGCCCTGGGTTTTGGATGTCCTGGGTTGTTTTTGCAAAAGGTCTACTATCGACGAACAGACTTCGTGAGAACTGGTTTAGGAGCCACCTCTTGAAGCTGATTTCCAGGGTTAAGACGAGAAGCTCCCTTCGTGGATTTAGAGGATGGAGTAAACTTTGTCAGCTTCATTTCTAATTGGGGAAACTTAGCGGTTAATTGGACTTGCCGCTCAACTTCTTCCTGGAAATTTTGCTTGCGAGAATACTCAACCATCTTGGTTTGAGCTGTCTCATAGATTGGTGTTTCTTCTGGAATTTGAGCTAAATATTGCAATGCGCTTTTAAAGTCTTTTTCAGACGCCTGCTGATAAGCTTTTTGTAATAAGCGTTCTGCTTTAATCTGTTGCTTTTGGGTATATTCCTTGAGCTTTGGTTGAATTTTACTCCCTGTATCAGTCTCTGGAGGAATTTGTTTGATCAGACTAATTGCCCCTGTAAAATCTTTTTGGGCAGCCAGTTGGTAAGCTTGTTTTAATAAATGTTGGGCTTGGGCCTCAACTTCGGGTTTAGCTTGTTCCACCAAAAGTTCAAACTTGTATTGCCAATAGGCAATGTCGGGAGCTTGGCGAGCTTCTTCGAGTACATCTCGCCATCGTCCCTCCTCCAAGGCTTGTTCCACTACTTTAAATTGAGTTGCTGCATGGTTCCATTGAGAGCGCCACTCTTGGACAGTAGCCACCGACTCTTGATAAACGGAACTGTCAGTCGGAATTGATTTGGCTAAAGTGAGCGCTTTGTCAAGATTCCCAGCTTGATATTCTTGTGTTGCTCTCTCTAAAATATCGAGTGCGGGATTAGACGGAGCCGTATGCAATAGAGAATAAAGCCCAAACGAGATGGCTAAAGCATTCGAGGTGGCTAAACCCGCTCCGATTCCGGTCATAATGGGCGGTAGTTTAGGGCAGCAGGCGATCGCTATTTCACGCGCATACTCCCATCTTTGACTGATGTTACTCTCTTGATCCTCTTCTTTTGCCTCTTCAGTTCCTGGTTGCTGTTGCTCCAGAGAAGCTAGGGAAAAGTGGCTCTGGGGTAACCGAGAAACATTATGAAAGCACAGCGCCAAATCCTTGGCGTCTGGTAAATCGGCAAGCGACTCAGAACCTGATGAGTCAGATAACTCCTGAGTGTTAGCTTCTTGCTCCTGACTCTTTCTACTCTGTATCACCAGAGTCTTGAGTATTGTTCGGGCATCTGTGGCGGATTGATAACGAGACTTGAAGTCATAGCGCACCATGCTGTTGAGCACACAGGCTATGGCATCACTGATAGCGGCTTGCTTTTGCCAATGGATTTGACCACTATTCGGATGAATGGGTAATTGTAGAGGATCTAGCCCTGTGAGTGCCTGAATCGCAATCATACCCAATGCATAAAGGTCGCTACTAGGGCAAAGTTGACCACTAAATTGCTCTGCTGGGATGTAGCCTAAGGGGGGAATTGCCACAGGAGCGATGGTGGGCTGAACGGCAACAATTTGTGGCTGAACTGGACTCTGAGGAATAGACTGAGCAACGCCAAAATCAATCAAAACCAGCTTGCCATCACAGAAACGTCTAATCAGGTTGCTGGGTTTAATGTCGCCGTGAATGATTCCCTGGCGATGCACAAATTCCAGAAGACCCAAAACGTCCTCTAGGAGTTCAATGCACTGAACTTCATTCCAGCGTTTGTTATCATATAAATCAATAGGAAGTTCTGCACTTAGTGCTTCTCCGACAATCAGCTCTCGCACTAAGTAGAATCCCTGCTCGTCTTCAAAAGCATCTAAAAATTGTGGAAGCTGGTCATGGGTACCCAGTTTTCTCAGCGCTTCTGCATCGCTAGTGAATCGACGCTGACAAATTTCCCATCGTTTAGGATGGTGTCCTTGGGGTTGAAAAAACTTAACCACGCATTGAGGCGTGCCGCTGAGCCAGGAATCTTCGGCAACGTAAGTGTGCCCAAAATCTCCCATACTCAGAACTTGAACAATTTTGTAACGCCCGTTGAGAAACTTTCCCAAAACAGGCTGGTTTGTCTCAGTGTTCAACGGACTTCTCCCTGCCAGAATATCCTTACATTTAGAACATTGCTTCAGTTTTCACTCGGAGTACCTCGTCCTCAACTCCTATCGTGAAACAACCGTTTTGCCTGACTCTTTCCCTATCGTGGCAGGAAGAAGACAGGTGTCGTGTTGCTCCCCTTGCAACTAACAAATTCCTTCCTGATTCCTCCTCTTCTTAAAACAGAGCCGGAGAACGTGGGAAGTGAAGCTGGAACAGCAAGTTGGGGGTAAGGCTTTTGAGCACTGAACTGGTGTTCTAGATCTCTTTTTTCAGCCCCTTAGCAGTATTTCCGGAATTAGTGGTTAATATTGGATGCGATCGGCTTTGCGCGAAGCACTATCGCGAATTTTTCCGTTGGCGGCATTTTTTTCCAAATATTCAATAATCTTCCCTGCCACGTCCACTCCAGTCGATTGCTCAATGCCTTCCAGCCCTGGTGAAGAATTCACTTCCATCACCACCGGTCCATGATTGGAGCGCAGCAAATCTACCCCTGCCACTCTTAGCCCCATGGCTTTGGCGGCGCGGACGGCGGTACTGCG
>DATNQL010000449.1:0-8926 GCA_036704025.1 Stenomitos sp. | reverse complement strand
GATATTCCCCAATCAAGTTTGACGTTAGTGAATTTTTTCGGTCAATTACAGCAACTCCTTTCAACAAAAGCTAAGCTTTGCTTTTTTGATTGTTGATGCTAACGGAGAGGGGGGGATTCGAACCCCCGGAAGGTGTGACCCTTCAACAGATTTCGAGTCTGCCGCATTCAACCGCTCTGCCACCTCTCCAAGTCAGGTTTCTATATTTTGTCTCTTCTAGACAGGTATTAATCAGGGACTTTAGATTGAATCATGTACCAATCAATTTTTTGATTTCGGGTGGATTGAGATGGTACGGCTGATATTTTATGTTCACGCGAGTCCCTAAGCTTCTGTATAGTCTGTGTTACGAGATCACAGAAACCCAGATCCTATAGTAGCTTAGTGCCTACGAAAGAGCAACCAAAGGCCAAGCAACTCATCTGTCCATAACATGAGACGGTGGGTCTAGAACGATCGGCTGATACAAAGTTGCGTTCAAACATAGTAGTTGGGACAGACGCGGGGACGCGGAGAAAAAGAATAGGGTACATATGAATGCAACTTCGTATGAGTACTGCATCACATTTTTTAATCTGCATGAAGTGTAACAACCCTTGAGGGGCATGACAGCTTTTCAGCCTAATGCTTACCTCATTCAAACAAGAATCGCTATATATCTATAGAATGAGGAATTACTACACCTGTTGTATATGTACACAACAGGAACATGCTGGGAAAAAAGCCTGTCCTTATAATTTGGTTCCACTGGAATTTTCTTGAGCGTTATTGCGCTTTCGTTCAATCACGATGTCACAGCAGCTTAACTTTGCTTTCTCCTGGAAAATAAAAAAATCCTCATAATGCAGCCGAATAGGACGCTAAAATAGCTTCAAACATATAAAGTATTCATCAAGTTTTTCAAACCTGAGAGCGCAGCGTCCCATCAGGGTGAAAATATAGAGTATGGCTGATGACTTTCCTGAGTTGGGTGCATAGGTCCGCAGTTTCATGAGCGACCTAACCAGGTTTTAATTCAATTATGGATAAACCCGTCGCTCAAATTTGAGTCGCTCAAGGCTTTGCCTAGTGACGACTCACACAAGCCATGAGTACCCATCCCTAGTGATTTATCCGTCAAACCTTCATGACAGCCTCTTACTCCCCTATTCTGACCTTTGAAAGCCAAGAACTTTTACAAGAAGCTTCTGCTGAAAGAGTCGAACTCATCGAACAGCTATTAGCCATTGGCACAGCCCTTTCCAGCACCAATAAATTAGATGAATTATTGCATCTGATTTTATTCAAGAGCCGCGAAATTACCTTTAGTGATGCTGGGAGTGTTTATCTGATTAACCGTAACGAAGAGTCACCTACCTTACTCTTCAAGGTTGCACAGAATGATTCTATCCCGAACAATCCCTTTCAGGAATTTGCGATGCCCTTGACCCGCAAAAGCTTGGCGGGGTATGTGGCACTCACGGGAGAAAGCTTAAATTTGCCAGATGCTTATAATTTACCACCGGATGTCCCTTACCAGCTAGACCGTAGTTTTGATACTACCATGCCCTATCGCACTTGCTCGGTGTTAGTGCTGCCGATGCAAGACCAGGATGGGGAAATTATTGGTGTGCTACAGCTTATTAATCGGAAGGTAAAATCCGATTTGGTTCTCACCACTGAGAATGCGATCGTGGTAACCCAGCCTTATTCAGAATGGGAAGAACGAATTGTGCGATCGCTCGCTTCTCAGGCGGCAATTTCCATTGAACGCAATCACCTACAAAAAAGCATTGAAAATCTGTTTGAGGGTTTTGTGAGAGCCTCTGTACAGATTATTGAAGCACGCGACCCGACGACCTCTGGTCACTCGGAACGGGTGGCTGAACTCACAGTGCGCCTCTCAGAAGAGGCTAGTTCGATTACCAGTGGCCCACTGCGGTTAATTCAGTTTAGCGATCGCCAAATTCAAGAAATTCGTTATGCTGCTCTACTGCACGACTTTGGCAAAGTGGGAATCCCCGAAGCGATTCTTGGCAAACGAAAAAAGCTCTATCCCGATCAGCTAGAAATCATTCGCCACCGCTTTGCTCTGGCACGCCGCACGCTGGAAATGGAATGCGCTCAAAACAAATTTAAGTACTTGTTGGAGCATCCCAGTCACAATCCTCGAGACGAAGCGACTAACACAGGCTGTTCCCACTGCCAGAAACTCGAACAATTAGATAACCAGCTCACTCAAACAATTGAGGCACTCGAATACTACTGGGAGTTTATCCGAGAACTCAATGAACCGGATGTTGTCATCCGAAGAGATTTTCAGGCGTTTTCTGAAGAGACTTCGGCGCAATTGGCAGCTCTGACTCAATATACGTATCGAGATATTGACGGGGAGACGAAACCTCTAATTACAGAAGCAGAGATGACTCAGTTGCTGGTTCCCAGAGGGAACCTAACGAACCAAGAGCGTTTGGGTATTGAGGCACACGTTACCCACACGTACCATTTTCTGCGACGCATTCCCTGGACGAAGCATCTCAAAGATGTGCCTACCATTGCTTACGGACATCACGAAAAGCTCGATGGTAGTGGTTACCCTCAGGGGTTGAAGCAAGAGGAAATTCCACTCCAAACGCAGATGCTAACGGTGGCAGATATTTACGACGCTCTCACCGCCAGCGATCGCCCCTATAAGCGTCGCCTACCCTTAGACACCGCGCTCAAAATCCTGCGGCAAGAAGCTGCCAAAAACAAAATCAACAGCGACTTGGTGGAATTATTTGAGCAACGACAGGTTTTTACGGTTGTGGGTCATACCTTACCCGTTGATGCTCACGCCATATCATAAGAGACATTAAATAGCAAGGATGAAACCTGGAAACCTTCTTTTTCACTTCAGGCTTCATCCTTTCTCATCCCCATGTCTCTGTTTGCAATTCTTATCGTTCGCTGGAGTTTTCCCCACAGATTCCCCAGTATTTCCACACAGGCTCAGAATATTTTCCACAGGTTGCTTCTGATTTTCCACAGGTAGATACGGTAGGATCAAGTCTTCCTGTTTTCCTGGGGATTTTTCCCAGCGAGTATCTAATCGGGGGGAAAAGACGAGTTTATATGAAGATATTTAACGGGGATCGCCTTCAAATAGTGATTCTCTCGTAACTATTTTTGCTATTTGAGCAGGGTTGTAATATTTCGCAGCATTGACAACCCCACCCCATCTCAGCCGACAATGGTGCGACCAGCCCTTAAAAGTTTCTCTTGGAAAAGAGCCCAACGGGAGTTAGAGAGGGTAATTTTTCAAGATCATTTTTCGTGGGCTTTCAGCTGTAAAGCCGAACATCAAAGGCGCTGAAAGCCCGGTTACTTTGTCCCCATATGCCATGAAACGAGAGGTACACATGAACGCAACTGTCAGCATCCTGGCCGAAATTCCTGAAGATCTGCACGAATCCCTCAAGCGCTACTTAGAAAACCATCCGACGTGGGATCAAGATCGGGTCTTTGCCGCAGCACTATCTCTATTTTTGCTTCAAAATGGAAATGCTAAAATGCCAGAAACGTCCCAAACCTATCGCGCCTGTGCTCGTGTCTATCTAGAGTCTCTGTTTCAGTATCCAGCTTGAACCAGAGACTAGTTATAGACTCGGAGGGTGAGGTGATCAAGCTCCACTTTCAGATCGCTTAGAATTAATCTTCTCCTTACCTAGTTATGAAGAACCCGTCGCTCAAATTCTCGTTGTCCTTTGATACAGAAGTGGCAGAGCGATGGGTCTTCCCTAGGTTGCTAAAATCACAAGAGTTCTCTACTCACCTGTCTAATCGGTAGCAGCCATTCATTTGATCTGACAAACAAGCAATCACTTGCGAATTGGTTAAATTTTTTGAGTATTAATGGCACAGAGCATCACAACATCGAGTCTAGTTATTCCTCAACTCATTGTGGGTTTGGGAAATCCCGAATCCAAGTACGATAAAACACGGCACAACATTGGTTTTGAAGCTGTTGATGCGTTGGCGAAAACTTGGCAGATTTCTTGGAGCGAAAATCGTCGATTTCAAGCCTTTATAGGAGAAGGACGAGGTGCTAATGGGGATAAGATTCGTTTGCTCAAGCCACTCACCTATATGAATCGTTCAGGGCAAGCAATCCGTAGTGCGACAGATTGGTACAAGCTACCCCCTGAGTCCACGCTAATTATCTACGACGATATGGACTTATCCATAGGGCGTTTGCGACTACGTCTTTCAGGTTCAGCAGGCGGACACAATGGGATGAAGTCTGCAATCGCGCATTTGGGCACACAAAATTTTCCTCGCCTGCGGATTGGAATCGGTAAGTCTAAAGGGGATAAAGACACGGTGTCTCATGTCCTAGGGAAATTTTCACTGGAAGAAACTCAAATGATGTCCGAAGTTCTCCATCTGGTCGTTGATGCTGTAGAGTTGGCTCTCAAGCAAGGCGTGGAAAAGGCGATGAGTCTCTATAATAATCGCACTGTAGAGTTGAGCTGAAAATTAAGGGGTGAAAGTTGAACCAGGAAACTTTACCTTCCAGTTCCACCCCTTGATTACATAATTTGATTTAAGCAGGAAAGGTCTGCTGAACCAAAGTGAACGCTAAACGCAACATTTAGGTTTTCCAAGGACTTGACTAACCAAGGTACACCATCTTTAGTGGAAGCCTCGTAGTGATCAAACAAAATGGAAAACCGTTTTTCTAGGTAAGGCTTGACTTTGCGACATAGCAGTACAATTTTGAGTAACAACCCAGTCGTGAATGTTGCCCCTAAGTTGGTAATTAAATCAACAAAAATAAAGTGGTTAGGTCGTTGAGGACTTTCCACTACCAAGAAATTCAATAACTGGCTACAGGTTCGGACGAGTAAAAACTCCGTGGGCTTCTGGGAATTGCACTGAGGTAAGGTGTCGCTGAGATGATGATACAAGCGATCATTAAACTGACGTTTGCCGTAGCTGGGATCGATGGCAAGAGTCAAGTACTCATACAAGTCATCTTTAAACGCTTTGTACGAAGTCGTCTGACTACTATGGGTGAGGAAGCTTTGGGCGACATCTCGGTAGGTATCAGAACCTTGCACTTTACCTACAAACTGTTTCAGCGCCACTGCCAATTCTCGTTCAGTTAACAGAGTGGGATTTCTAACTGGCTGAATGATTTTATCAAGGGTGTCTTTGGAATGGGAGCGCATCGCTTGGGCGCGCCGCACCTGATACGTGACATACTGAGACAAATCTAATTCAAAGCGCCGCTGAATGCGTGATTGAATTTGCCGAACAGTCTGTTGATGCTCGTAACTGCTATCTTCACTGAGAAGACAGTGTTCATAGAGGTAGGGATACCGTTGAATCAGAGTCCCTACAGCAATCGAACCACTGTTATAAGCCTCCGCTGATTCACTCATCACCGTTGACAAACGCCGCAATGTTAAATATTGCTCTGTCTCCGTGAAAAGCTGTACAAGATGACGTAGGCGTCTGGCTCCACGAGATTGAACTCTGGCGGGATCGGGTGGATTCTCGAATAGCGCTACCAGCTCAGGGATGGCTCCCTGTAATTGTGGTTGTAGTTGCCAGCGATTGATTAAGATGTGGCAGCAGCGGTTGAGGACAAACTTGAACTCTTGTTCAGCTCGCTTGTTCATCGCGACCTTCTCCAAGGCCAACCAAACTTGCGGCTGTTCGTATCTTACTCCATCCAGAAAGAGAGCTCGGAAGCGCTCAATCAGTTGGCTACATGACTCCACCTGTACGCAGTAGAGTAAATGATCGTACAGTTGCTGTTCTTCTAAGCTAGGTTGTCGGATATCAGACTCTGTCCAAGTAGTAGTCACGTCGCGCGAGCCCTCCTACGTGCAGACGCTAGGGCGAGTTAATATGGGTTGTTTTGAGAAAATGTCATTGAGATTTGACTTAGTCTCTAGTGGGCACCAAACAAAAAAACGATGATGCACTGTAATATTACCCAGCCTAAGCGGGTATACTCAAACCTAACCTATATTAAAGTAGGTTATTCCACTCACTAGGATATCCTGGCTAAATCTTCACTGGGATCAGAAAATATGCGGGAAAATTGTAAAGATTCAGTGAAGCCATCACCAACTGATTACGATATTCCGTGAAACAATCTTGACAACCCCCTCCTAAACATTACAAAACTTTATTCCAGCAAAGCATACATTTATCAAATTTGGAAAGTATAGACTGATGCCTTGTCACCTGTCTGTGGCTCAACTTGTCGATGTCATTGCCGCCATACCCGTAAATCTTTCGGATGAAGCCGCTTGTGTCAATTGTACTGGTATTACTACGGATAGTCGTAGCCTCCAGCCCGGTCATGTGTTTTTGGCTCTGCGCGGAGAAAACTTCGATGGGCATGATTTCGTCCCTGTGGCGATCGAAAAAGGGGCGATCGCCGTGATTACGGAGCGACGCCAACAGAATCAGCTCAATGGTGTTCCGCAATTACAGGTAGAAAATACGCTCCAAGCCTACCAACAGATTGCCAGATGGTGGCGCGACCAGTTCAATATCCCGGTAATTGCCATAACCGGCTCCGTGGGTAAAACGACCACAAAAGAGCTGATCGCGGCTGTTTTGTCAACCCAAGGAAATGTCCTGAAAACTCAAGCGAATTACAACAATGAAATTGGTGTGCCCAAAACATTGCTGGAGTTGGGACCAGAGCATGACTATGCCGTCATTGAAATGGCGATGCGCGGCTCTGGACAGATTGCGGAGTTGACTCAGATTGCTCATCCCACAATCGGTCTGATCACCAATGTGGGAACAGCCCATATCGGCCTTTTGGGTTCTGAAGAAGCGATCGCCAAAGCTAAGTGTGAACTCTTAGCCGAAATGCCGGATACAAGCGTTGCCGTTCTCAATCATGATAACCAACGCTTAATGAACACCGCTGCAACGGTTTGGCAAGGGCAAACTTTAACGTATGGATTAGAAGGGGGCGACTTACACGGGCGCTTGCTTGACCCAGAAACGATAGAGGTGGAGGGAATACCATTTCCTCTTCCCCTTCCCGGTCGCCACAACGCCTCAAACTACCTGGCGGCGATTGCTGTGGCGAAACTCCTCCAAGTGGATTGGGCACCACTGAGTCAGGGGTTAGAGGTGGAGCTCCCCTCAGGACGTTCACGGCGTTATGAGTTACCCAATGACATTGTGGTTCTTGATGAAACTTATAATGCTGGGCTGGAATCGATGCTAGCCGCGTTGCACCTACTGGCTCAGACTCCCGGTAAGCGACATATTGCAGTGCTAGGGACGATGAAAGAATTGGGGGAGCGATCGCCTGAGTTTCATCAGCAAGTGGGTAAGACGGCACAGGAACTCCATCTAGATGTCTTAATCGTTTTAGTTGATGATGTAGAAGCCCAAGCGATTGCTACTGGCGCTGCTCCTTTGCCAGCCGAGTGCTTTTCCAGTCACAATGCTGTTGTTCAGCGTTTGCTAGAACTAGTGCAACCTGGCGATCGCTTGTTGTTTAAAGCCTCACGTTCTGTTGGTTTGGATCGAGTGGTCAATCAATTTCGGGCGGAACATTTGGGTTAAGACACCTTTCACCTTTTTGATATTGTTCTCCATGGCTTAAGGTTTGATGGAGAATTGTATTTGTAAGGTCAAGCGTTCTTGACTGCTAGGAGGTGCTTTTTTGTGAAAGCAGCGTGGATCTTCCACAAATCCTGAGCCAACTTTCCCACAGATAGGAACTAGGCTTTGATAGCCGTAATGTTGAACAATTTCTTGATAAGAAAATTCTTTCGGTCGATATAACCCTGAAAGAGACTTACTGTGGTGGCTTCCCCGCACACAAATGTGGGGACTACTACATAAATCTACATTTGTGATGTAGAAGAAAAATTGTAGATAACGACGAGTCTCCGATTCACGATGAAACCTTTGAGCGGATCGACGTCGCTCATAAACCGTTGATGCTACAGGAAAATTCCACCAAAGCTGACTTTCTTCATGGATTGACTCAGACTCTAGATACTGGGTTGCAATTGTTAATAAAAGTGGGTCGCTTTCCAGGTATTGAATGGCTGAACACAGCAAAGCTGTATTGTCATAATAGCCAGTGGCAAAAGACGTGGCATACTGAACTTGAGCTTGCTCTTTTTGAGAATAAAAAAAACCTAAATTAGGGTTGTTGTTGCCATAGCACAGAGTGTTTTTGGCAAATTCCCGAATCTCTTGGGTAATTTCTATTGGCAAGTTAATTCCTAAAGAAAAACCATCTTTCTTTAAAAAATTAATAACTTCTATGATATTAATTTCTTTAAAAATCAAAGAAGAATTAATATATTTTTCTGACTGAAAATCGAATTGAGCTACAGAGGAATTGACAGATTGATCTGGAGGATAAATCACTTTCCTCTGAGGTATTTTTAAAGAATGCAATTGTAAATTTCTAGCGGCTTGAGAGCAAGCAAGATTAAACTCTCGCCAGGAGCCAACGAAAGGCTTAAAAATAAACATTTTGAAGATATCGTTTCAATCCATAATTGTTTTAAATCCACCAAGGTTTTCACTCAAATCCTATTTCAGGTAGAGCCTTGGTTAAACAGGATTGATGCACCGATACACCCTTATAAAAATAGCTAAATTCAGATATTCTTTGTTGTTTTCAATAAATAGAGCTAGATTAACTGAATTTTTAAATTCAAAGAGAGAAATAATACTTAAATACAAGGATTAACTTCTATAGTAGATAAGCCAATAAAATTATGGGAACAATCTATTCAAGATTTACTAATTCTTCATAATTTCGGCGATCATAAGCAGTTGGAGCAATCCTCTTTTTTTATTGAACAAAAAATAAAGAGTAAACAAAGCTCATACCGAGTTGCGTTCAAACATAGTAGTTGAGATAGATATGGAGACAGGGGGGACGCGGGGACGCGGAGAA
>DATNQL010000448.1:0-2088 GCA_036704025.1 Stenomitos sp. | reverse complement strand
GCGAGAAAAAATAGAACTCTTCCTGTCAGGTTTACTTGTGAAACAACAGGATTTGCTAATCGTTAAAAATAAAATTTATCAAGATATTTTCAATGCTAATTGGGTCGAAAAACAATTAGCGTCTCTACGTCCCTACGCCGCAGCCTTCGATGCATGGATTGCATCCTCGCAACAAGATGAATCTCAGCTATTACGAGGACAGGCTTTAAGAGATGCCCTGATCTGGTCTGATAAAAAAAGCTTGAGTGACCTGGATTACAAGTTTTTAGCTGCCTCTCAAGAGCTGAATAGGTGGGAAATTCAAAATGCCTTAGAAACCATCGAGAAAGCCAATCATCTCCTACTATCAGCGCGACGGAACGTTCAGAAAGAATCCTTTAAACGTCGGCTCTGGCGCGGTTGGACGGTAATTATTGCGTTTTGTATTGCTACCCCGATTATTCTGTTACGTCTTACAGGATTATTGCAGGGAGTCGAATGGGATGTTTTTGACCAGTTTGTGCAACTCCGTCCCTTAGAACCTCACGATCCGCGCCTTGTTCTTGTCACGATTGACGAAAAAGATATTACCAAAATCGGGCAGTGGCCTCTGCCGGATGCCGTTTTGGCTCGCGCCATTAACAATCTAAAAGCTCATAATCCCAGTGTGATCGGAATCGATCTGTATCGAGATTTGCCTGTAGAACCAGGACATCAGACACTGGTGGAGGTGATGAAGTCCACCCCTAATCTAATTGGCGTTGAGAAAATCGTTGGCAGCCAAGTAGCCTCACCAGCAACCTTAAGCCAGTTAGGGCAAATTGCCTTTGTGGATATAGTACTCGATGCCGATGGCAAAGTCCGCCGAGGTTTAATGTCCGCTCAACTTAAAGATGGAATCCATATGAGCCTGGGAGTGACACTCGCTTTGAGGTATCTTGAGGCAAAAGGGGTGACTCTCCAGCAGGCAGGCGAACATCAGTTTAAGTTAGGTCAGGCTCGTTTGATACCGTTTGACGGAAATGATGGCGGCTATGTTCGAGTAAATTCTGGGGGCTATCAAATGCTGCTCAACTATCGCGGCACTCTAGAGAATTTCCAGAGGATTTCGCTGGCGGATGTGCTGCAAAACCGGATTCCGCCGGATTTAATCCGCGATGCCTCTGGAACGAATCGCCCAGGACGTATCGTTTTGATCGGAACTATTGCCGAAAGTCTCAACGACCTTTTCTATACTCCTTACAGTAGCGATCTGTTCCGCACACCGAAGCGCACGCCTGGAGTCGTGATTCATGCTAACTTAATCAGCCAGCTTGTGAGCGCTGCTTTAGATGGTCGTCCTCTAATACGAGTTTGGAGTGAACCCCAAGAGTGGCTGTGGATTTTTGCTTGGTCGTTCATCGGGGCGGCTTTAAGCTGGAAGTTAAAGTTGTTTAAGGAAATTGCTGTTACCGTCTTTTTAGCAGGTTCGGGGTTATTGTTGGTGACATATTTGGCATTTTTGCAGGGGTGGTGGGTACCTGTCGTGCCGCCACTACTGGGACTTATGGGAGCAGCGATCGCTCTTCCCATCCTCACCAACAAACGATTGCAACAACTCCAACTCCGCCGAATTCTAGAGTTGCTTATCGAAGAGTGCGCTATCTCTCCTGTTGCCGGACGCATTGCGATTGAGTACCTCAAACAGTCAGAAACTGACGGCAATCAAGCGTTAATCGAGCAATGGTTGCGGGACTTAGACAGATTTCAAGCCCAAACAAAGCCAAAAGCTGCGATGTTCGCTAAGAATACGTCCCGATTTCGGTTCAACCACTCCACTTGCACGGAAAGACATCGCTGTCCGAAATGCCTCTAATGCCTCAGTAAAGGTGTTTAAAGGTTTGGAAGTCCAACGCCTTCTTAATCCTCCAGTTAAGGTGTGCCATAAAATAAATGTATAGGCACAAAACACAAGAATAAAATGTCTAAGTAGGCGGCGCGAGTTTCTAACTTGATATTCTTTAAGCCCTAGCAATCCCTTGGCTTCTCGATAAAAAACTTCCACCCAATTCCTTTGAGCATAAGTGGTTTTTATCCACTCATCTGTGACAATAGATGAGTCAACATTGG
>DATNQL010000447.1:0-2765 GCA_036704025.1 Stenomitos sp. | reverse complement strand
TGCGGGGTGCCTTGGGGCCGGCCTATCCCTCAATTGTGGCGTCGGGGATGAATAGCTGTATTTTGCACTACATCGAGAATCATCGCCAGATGCAAGATAATGACTTACTGCTGATTGATGCAGGTTGTTCCTATGGGTACTACAACGCAGACATTACTCGTACCTTTCCGGTAGGCAAGAACTTTACCCAAGAGCAAGAAATCCTGTATGAACTGGTTTTGGAGGCGCAGTTGCAAGCGATCGCGCAAGTGCAACCCGGAAACCCCTACAATGCATTTCATGATACCGCCGTGCGGGTATTAGTTGAAGGGTTGATGGATTTGGGACTCCTCGCGGGGGATATTGAAGAAATCATCAAAGAGGAGAAGTACAAACCCTTCTACATGCACCGTACCGGACACTGGTTGGGGTTAGATGTTCACGATGCGGGTGTTTATAAGCATGGCGAAAACTGGCAAACGTTACAACCCGGTCATGTAGTTACAGTGGAACCGGGGCTGTATATTGGTCTTGATGCTAAACCAGCAGAAGGGCAACCCGAAATTGATCACCGTTGGCGTGGCATCGGCATTCGGATTGAGGATGATGTTCTAGTCACCGAGTCGGGACATGAGGTGCTGACGGCGGCTGTACCTAAGTCTATTGAGGATATGGAACGGTAAAACAGAGAAGGGTGCGTGAAGAAGGCAGAAGGCAGAAGAAGGAAGGTTCCGTTCTCTTTACTCAATCACTTCTTCTTGTTCCCTCTGCCACTGAGTTAACACCTCACTCGGATTAAACCCTCTGTACTGAAGGTAGTTCCATAACTTTGCTTTGGTTTTCGCCTCGATTGCTAGAAAGTCATCAATTTTGTACTTTCGCATGACTTTAGTCTTTAAATCATCCAGTTCTCCTGTTTGCTCATCGTCAATTTGTGCCTCCCAGATTTCCTCAAATACATCGGCATTAATTCCCTTTTCACGACATTTGCGCTTAATCACAGATTTTCCATATTTGCCGTGATAGGAAGTAATCATGCTTTCAACTAAGCGTGAGTCAGATTGATAATCTTTACTCTGAAGTTCCTGGATTGCTTCAGTGATTTCATCTTGTTCAAATCCTTTTTCCCTCGCCTTCTTCGTGAGTTCATAAGCGCTGTAGTCTCGGCGGGATAAAAGTTGGTAAAAATAGTCTAGGCAAGTCATTTTTCTTAAAATGTTATAATCCAGGAGAAATCTCTGTTCTTACAATTTTAATAAAAACACTCAGAGCTAACCTTTTTAGAATTTGAGCCTATAGAAAACGAAAACCCAGCCATCCCGGACTGGGTTCTGTCGCTAGGTTGATGAAGAAAAAGTAGCTTGATGCTCTTTAGGACTCTTGGCTTACCAGGGAATCTGGTGTTGACTACTTCTAGGCATGGTTTAATGTTTTATGGTTGAGGCAATCATCCCAGCCTCGGATTTTTAAGCTTTGTCAATTATCTTTTTGGCTTTATCTTTAAGGTCTTCTCTGGCATTCATGGCTGAAGCTTGCACTTGCTTCATTTGACCTTGTATTTTTTGCTTTTCGTTGCCTGTTAACTCTCCAACAGTTTCTTGGACTTTACCTTCCAAGTTTTTGGCAATTGCTTCCACGCGCTTTTCAAGACTCATGTTGCACTCCTTTCCTGTGGAAATACTGAAAATTTGCTTTTCTTTACAATGCACACCCTGTTGGGAGATTGGCTACCCAATTATGGGTTGAGACTCACTTAAGCTAACAGTGAAGCTCAATCTTTACCTCTATCTAAAGGTTGATTTTAAACTAGCTAAAAGTAAGCACAAGGCTTTACGGAGTAAGAGTGAGAATGTGGAAGTGTTCGGCTGTCCAGGAAATAATGCGATCGCACTCTTCTTTATAAAGCTTGTAGGCGATTCCTGCGGAATAACTCCGCTTCACGCATTTCCCCTTCACCTAACCAGTTTTTACCCTCGTCATTAAACCCAAGACTCTAAGTTCAAATCCTGTACCTGTCGCATTCGTTCAAAATCGCTATCGCTTGAAACAACGGTAAGTGAGTGACGCAGAGTAGTTGCAGCAATCCAAAGATCGTTCTCACTAATGCCAATTTCCCCTAATTGAGTCGTTCGGCGTCTACTTTTTTCTTTAGGGCCAAATTGTCTGATGAGTTCAGCTTTGAATTCACCGTAGATTTGAGCGATCGCTAAGTCTATCGGATAGATGCCAATAGTCTGAAGAAACGTGCGAACTCTCACCAGGTTAGCAGTTCTGTGTTGAGAGTTTTGAGCCATAAATTGCAGTTCTCCAGCCACAATGACACTTGTCGTAACTTGAACGTTAGCTTTTTCTCGAAAACGCTCAATTACAGTAGATCTTCCCTCAAGAATGAAGGTGCAGTGATTTGTATCGAGTAAATACACCCTTAGAACTCCAGTGGCGCACGAGTTTCATGAACCAGTTGAAAGCATTCTCTAATATCATCGCCTTCCCAAGTGCCTGCAAAGTTTAAAAGGTCATCAAGAGTAGTGCCTGGTAACGTAGGAGAGGAAGCTGTAGGAGTATTTGTAGTTTCAACTGGCGATGTTTCTGATGAGTTGCTTTTAGTATCTGTCGTTGCCTGACGTTGTTTGTATTTCAGGAATTCTATGAAGTCAGCAACTAAAGCTAGAGACTCAGGGGAGATATTCTCCAAGGATTGGATGATTTGCTGTCGAATTTCAAGAGTATTCATTGATATACGGGAAGTACACGAGTTTTCACAGGGTTGGTATACCCTGAGTGTA
>DATNQL010000446.1:0-5349 GCA_036704025.1 Stenomitos sp. | reverse complement strand
ATGCATGAGGTTTTTTCCTGTTGGACTTCAATGAGAAATGCTTTGCAAAACTTCATTCAATCGGGTAGCTCACAACTGTTGTGTCAACCCTCAAGGTCATGCTAACCCCCAATTGCGATTACTGGACCGACGCTCTAGCTGTTGTAAGGCGCTGTCAAGATTAGCGATCACTGGCAACTTCAAGCCGAATACATCCTCCAGTGCAGTGCGTAACTCTGTCACACTACTCAGTACACGCCGTTCTGTTCGACCGTCCAGGTGATGCGTTGTCAATTGGTTATTTCGCAAGGCATATCGACAATTTTTATCAGGTTTAGCCGCAATCAGTGTAGTCACAAAATGTGAGTTGGGATGGGTGCAAAGATACCAATTGCTCACCTCATAATCTGGAATTTGTTGCTCTTGAAGATCGAAACGGTAAAGGGATTTCCACTCCTGACTGATATATGCCTGCATGATGTAGGTGTGGTCAGTCGCGATCAATCGAAACGGTTCATGGGGTGTACTCTGCTTGATGTCCGGTGCAAGAGACAGGGGTGCCGTCAGTGTTAATCCTCCAAATCCAACATCTGCAATGTATTGTTCTCCATCAATATTCACCCGGAGCAACATGTGACTGCGAGGAGTGATTGTCCCTTCTGGAAGATTCCACAACACACGCGCAGCCAGATTTGTGACTTGAAAGCCGACAGCGGTTAGGACTGACCGGAACAGCAGGTTCTGCTCAAAACAATAGCCTCCGCGACTCTCGTGGATCAGCTTTTGCTGTAAAGATTTTAGGTTTAGAGGAACAGGTTGTTGGAGAAATGGATTGAGGTTCTCAAACGCGATCGCTTGTGCATGATGTTGGTGAATTGACTGGAGCGTTTTGAGTGTCGGCACGCGATCACCACTGTACCCAATTCGTTGAAAATAGGCATCCAGGTCAATTGCATCTGTGGTTTGTTTTTGCATAACGACATATCAAAGCGATCGGTTCTGAGTTCTTTCGCCGGGAGTAATGAATAACATTGAACTTGGTGTATAGACTTTGGCAGTATGCCATATACCGCGCGGCACAAGCACATACGACCCTGGCGTACTCAGTTGCACTGTATGCTCAACTCCATCTTGCTCTAGAATCAAATCGACCTGACCTGAAAGCAGACACACAAACTCTTCTCCGGCTGGGTGCATTTCCCAGACGTCCCAGTCTTTATCAAAGGTAAAGTGAGAAATGAGTCTCTTTCCCTTGAAGTCACCGAATTTGGATTCGAGTTGTTCAAAAAAGCAATCGCTCACCGCAACTGGAATAGCATCGCCATTGTCTTCAAGCACAACATAGGTAGAACTGAGACTGAACCGATCGATTTCACCGCTCATGTGATTTACTCTAAATTACAGTATTCTTCTTGCCACCCAAACCGCTACAGCATGAGACCTAGTCGTAGAAGGTTACATCATCGCCTGTGGTGATACTCAGGTTGCAAATCTCATAGCCAACCAAATCTTGAATGTGCTATGAGGCGTCAACATGTCAGCGTACCTATGTGCCAAAGTGGATCAGGGCTGCGCGGATTGCGATGAACCACACCGCAAGCGTGGCAAATAGGTAGAGGTAAAACCGAAGCATGATGAGATTGAATGTGCAATGGACAATGCTATGCAAGGCGCGAAACACAACGAAGACCCATGCAGCATTCACATACACTGTATCCACCTGCTTCGTAATGAAGAGGTATAGAACGAGCGCATAAAAAAGTACCGGAATCTCGAACAGGTTCTTGAGGTTATCCGACGGATTAGATACGTTTGGTGGCGAGATCTGGTCCAGTGTGCCGGGTACAGAAAGATCCTGCGGGCTGATCTTTCTACTGATGATGAAACTGATACGGCGGATGTACATATACACCCAGACTAGGAGTGTCAGAAACACTGTCGCAAAGAAAGGACTGAAGATTGCATCTTGCGTCATTTTCCAATTTGTTCTCGTGTCAAGTTGTTTTTGAGATCAGAGGATAATATAGCCGAGTACTTCAATGCTTCTAGACCTCGATCAGGTACACTTTGGACAACTTGATCTATGACTTGTCCCTTGAAGCTTCTATTTGAAGCCATTAACCAAGCCCATAGTGAACATGACATGGAAGCCCAAATTGTGCCAAAAATTGATGAGTATTTTGCAGCTAAGCGAAGGGGATTTTTTCTTCAACCAACTTCACGCGAGCAGATAGCAATCTTCAGAAAATACCTGTTTACGGGCGTTCCTTGGAATGAAGGGTTAGGCAGCTTGTTCGCAGTTAATCATCCACGGAATGCCAAATTGATCGACAACCATGCCAAAGCGGGCAGCCCAGAAGGTTTCCTGGAGAGGCATCTGCACTGTTCCGTTTTCTGCCAATGCATGAAATAGGCGTTCTGCTTCTGCCGGATTGTCGGTGCCAAGCAGCACGGAGAAGCCTTTTGGTTGTTCATACTCTTCAGGTGGGCAGTCAGAAGCCATCAAGTCCTGGTTGTTGACTGTCAAGTGGGCGTGCATGATGCTGTTGCGTGATTCGGGAGGCGTTTCTTCTGCCATCGGCGATTCCCCGTAGGTCATCATTGTTTCGATTTTGGCACCCAGGCACTGCTCATAGAACTTCAACGCTGCCTTACATTGACCGTTGAACATCAGGTAAGGGTTCAATTTCATGGTCTACTCCTTGAATCAATGATTTCGGAATGCGCGAGCGTGAAATAATGTAGCTGTCCGGTCTTAAATTAGTTCAAATGTACTATAGCGGATCGGCTAACAGGTAAAATCTACCTTCAGAAGGAAGCTAAACTAAGTTGTCCTATAGTGTTTCTGGACAGTCGAGTACCGAATTGAAAACGGTCGTGGGCACGCGCAGGCGATCGTCGCCTTCGTAGAGTGTACGCAGTTCCACAAATGATGCATCAGGCAATCGCGTGAGTGCGGCAAGCCGATCAAAAAACGCAAGTTGATCATCATTAAGCGGCTCATTGGGATGAGGAATTGCTCCCCAAACATCCCAGGGCAACATCTCCATTTTGTTGAGCGCCGCGACATCGCGCACGATTTCTCCTGCAATGAACCAGAGTCCCCGCAAGTCGCCTTTGAAAATGCCAAACTTTGATGGGTCAGCCTCACCTGCGCGACACTGCGCCCAAGCATCACCTGCGATTAGGAAGCGATCCCGTGGCAAATCGAGGACGTCATCGCCGTAGGCTGTGAATAGAAGTCGAGAATTTGTTGTTGCATTTTCTTCATGCAAATTTTGTTGATGTTAGGCGGCTAGCCTATTTAGCCGCGTTTCGGCTCGTAATTAAGAACAACAATCCCGCAGTCAAATGATGTAGCTTTTACTAATGTTAGATTTTGTTGGCTATCAAGTTCTTGGAAAATTGTCATTCCTTTACCAATTGCCGTTGGATTAATGAATAACTGAAACTCGTCAATCAGTCCTTGTTTGATTAGAGCCGATACAAAGGTCGCACCACCATAAGCGATGATGTCTTTACCGTCTTGTTTTTTTAGTTTAGTAATTTCGTCAACAAGGTTGCCTTTTGCTAAAACGGTATTGTCCCATTCTGACTTTTCAAGCGTTTTGGTAAAAACAACTTTGTGTGTGTCCGTAAATTTTTTACCGGATGTAAATTCCGGGTCATCCGGATTTGCAGCCACGCTAGCCCAGTAAGGAATGAACCCTTCAGCAAGTTTTCGTCCAAGAATAATGCAGTCAACAGGTTCAGTTATATCTTCGACATATTGTTTCAATTCATCGTCCCAATTCCACACCATAAAGTCCATTTCACCATTGAGTCCCGCAATGTATCCGTCAACGCTCATTTGTACTTGAAGTTTTAATTTTCTCATTGTCGTATTTTCCTTTGACATGAAATTTCGCCTTTACTAAATTGCTCCAGCTCCCGCCACCTAACCTACCGTTGAGCGGCTGCAAGTCACCGTTGCGTAAAGAATTAGGACTTACGCACTGAAAGGAAATTTTGTTGTTGTGAGCTTGATTTGAGAAGCTAAAAGCTCCATTTTGCCGTTGCAGAACTGGCTGAGTGCGTAAGTCCTGATTCTTACAAGCCTCTGCCTTTAGGCATGGGGTTCATGACGTTCCAACATCGTCTGATTGCCCTAAGTATGGAGTGCGTTGCGATGCCACTATCGCATTAATTGCGACGAGTAGCACCAGCCAGAATCCGGTATCGATATCCAGCACTATGCCAAAACAGGCAATGAGCAAAAGTCCCAAACCTGCAAACAAGGGTAAGGGGCAATTCAACTGATGCTCAATCCAGTGGCACAGAAGACCGTAGAGGATCGTGAAAAATCCTGGTATAAGAAACCAATAGTAGCCCCAGATGCGGAGAGATTCCGGCTTGACCGCATCGACTACGCCAACATCAACGATTTCCTGCCAGATGCCGCTAAAGCCGATCGCCCCCGGCATGACCAATGCAATCAGGCTGTGAAGTAACCCCATTGCAATCAATGCGATGCCGCTAATCTTTCTCATCCTGTTGCCTCCATCTGTGTTGTTTGATGCGCCCAACACCCTGTCGAATCGAGAGCTTGCTGTGAACAAGCAAATGCAAACTGTCGCTCGGATTACTCTACATGATTCGCTTCTAAGTTTGATTGACTGCACTGGGTTCCATGTACATGATTTCCCAAATGTGTCCATCTAATTGGACGTTGCCGATCTGAGAGATGAATCTCGTAGGGGCATTTTCTCCTATCGGAGACGCTTCGCGAACACAAAACGCCCCTACGGCAGAGGGCTAGCGCCACCGCACTCAATTCATTCACCGTTTCATGCCATTGATTCGAGGAGTTCTTCGAGGCGGTTCAGCGTCTGGCGCATCCCCATTTCCATACCTGAATGAAGATGTCCATCCCGCTGCTCAACCGACGGGTACTCGATATGGATGTGTAACGTCGTTAGACCATCTTGTTCGGTCAGAGTTAGCGTATTCAGATGGTCGCTGTTGGGAATCGGTTCGTAGCGTTCGGTGGAAACCAATCGTTCCGGTGGCACAATCTCACGGTACTCTCCTGAGAACCCGTGGTCAGTGCCATTGCTGGAGTCATGCAAGACATAGCGCCAGGTGCCGTCCACCCGCAGGTCGATTTCGCAAACGGTCATCGTCATGCTTGTGCAACCGCCAAACCATCGCTTCACATGTTCGGGCTTAGTCCATGCCTCGAACACAAGTCTGCGTGGGGCATTGAAGACCCGTGTCACGACAATTTCGCGATCGGAGGGCAACGTCAACGTTAGACGATTCCTCCGATCTGCAACCATCTTCGCTAAGAACTCATCAAGACAGTCGAAACTGGAATTCCATCCTCCGATA
>DATNQL010000445.1:0-4329 GCA_036704025.1 Stenomitos sp. | reverse complement strand
CAATTGGTTTTTACGCAATTGGGCATTGAAAATTAGTAGCCTATACTACATACACTACGTAAAAAACTCTTTCCATTACCCATTACCCATTACCCATTACCAAAATTACGTAGTGTGACACTTCAAGGTGCGGAATGTGGGTTCTGTCACTCTAGGAAGAGCGGAAGCTGACACCTTTACAACGATGGACTTTCGCTCTTCGGGCTTATGAAATGAGTTTCTATCGAGTAGGGCTTTCATCTGTTGGCTGCGATTTTTCTTTTCCTGGGGTGACACAAGAGCGATATACTGCACACGGTCACAATCTGAGCATTTGTCATACTGAGCGTAACAGAGTGGAGCGAAGTATCCCGAAGATTCTGACGCTCGTTCTTCGCTACCGCTTCGCTAATACTCCGTTCAGAATGACAGATGATCAGCGTGTACAGTATGTACCTTTATTGCTTCTCGCTTTTCGTTTAAGTCCCGCTAATACAGCCAAATCTTTGAAAAATTTTTTAACAATCCCAGGAAAGATTGAAAAAGATTACTCATAATATGGGTTGTATTTCTTAATTTCAGCTTTCAAGACTTGACGTAAAACCATTGATATAGTAGATGAGTGATGTTTTAAGAATAGGCGATCGCACGATTACAGCAGAAGAAATTCTTCCCCTGTTGGCCGGATACCAGCTATTAGCGCCATTGCTACGGGAATTGATTATTGATCAGGCGATCGCCGAGATCGACTGCACACCGGAAGAGGCCACCCAAGCCCGTAAACAGTTTTTTGAGCAAAATCAAATAACGAATGAGGAAACTCAACAAGCTTGGATACAGCAGCGTAAAATGACGGCAGAACAACTCGAAACCTTAGCCATTCGGGGGGTAAAGATTGAAAAATTCAAACAGACCACTTGGGGAAACAAACTAGAATCTTATTTTCTCAGCCGTAAGTCTCAATTAGACCGGGTAATCTATTCTTTAATTCGCTCGCAAGACCCAGGAATTATCCAAGAACTCTTTTTCCGAGTCCAAGAAGGAGAACAATCGTTTGCTGATTTAGCACGAGAGTATTCCCAAGGACCAGAGGCAGAAACGGGCGGGTTGATTGGCCCGGTTGAGCTCAGTACGCCCCATCCTGCGATCGCTCAAATCTTACGTTTAAGTAAACCCGGTCAACTGGCTCCACCCACGCGACTAGGAGAATGGTTAGTAATTGTACGCTTAGAAAAGTTTATCCCCGCTCAGCTCGATGCTCCCATGCGTCAGCGACTGCTGCATGAGTGTTTTTCCAATTGGCTATCTGAGCAACTGAATCAGCAGCTTGCGGTTCTTAACTAGTTGTGAATGTTTATAGCATTACTCAGAACTGAGCGCTAAATTAAGGATTACATCCTGAACTGTTGGCTGACAGACTAACCCAGATTAAGCCAACCCATTCGGATTGGAAATTATTGAAATTTAGCTAGTTAGCCTCATACCTCAATTTGGCTCAAAAAGCTGTTGCATAAATCTCTAAGCTCAGAGTGATAACTAAATATTAAGAACCTAGCGACAAGAGTCCGAAACATGAGATGGATAAACCGAACTCAAGAGTTCCAAATCCTTTCTGGCTCACTCCAACTCCCCGACTCAGAACACATTGACAGTAACTTCTGATGACCTATACGACCTCAATACAAGAATTTCTAGCTGGCATCTATCCATTTGATCAGCTATCCCCTTCAGCACTGACCAAACTGTCAAGCCAGGGTCAGTTGCTACGCTATCGCATGGGTCAACCCATTGTAATTCGGGAAAAAATGCCCCCCCATATCTCCATTCTGTTTCAGGGGCAAGCCCGTCTCCTAGGATACGACCCTCGCGGTAGTGCGCCTATCACCTTGAAATTATTGCAACCAGGAGAAATTATTGGCTGGGTGAGTGTACTCAGGGGAATTCCCTGTGAAACGGCGATTGCCTCCGTAGAATCCGTTTGTTTCACCCTCAACATCGCCGACTTTCTGCGCTGGTTGGACTCTGAACCCGTTCTCGCCTCAGCCTTTCGCTCTCGTTGTGCTCTGATAGAAATTTTTGAACTTTTAGGAACAGAACTGGCACGACGTGCCGAGACAGAAGCAAATCTCAAAGCACTAGCCCTTCAAGCGTTGTCCAATTCCGTCATTTTGAATGTGGCTCAGGGTAAGCAGATGTCCAGCCAACTCGATCCCAATCGGGTGTGGATGGTGAGTGGCGGGGCATCGGCGAATGTACCGGTTGGCTCATGCCTCAATTCGGACTCCGTAACCACCCTAATCGTCAACGGTTCCGGTTCAACTCGCCTAGTGGGAATTCCCTCAGATATACTCTCCCCCGCCACGTCAACCCCACCCGGATTATCCGCTATCCCCAGCCAGAGTAGTACCCTCGCCACCCTAGACGACGACATTCCTTATGCGGATGCTCAAATCGTTACGACCTCAGGAGGCTACCTGTCGGAAGAAAAGGCAAGCAAACGAAACTATCCTTTTGTTCGCGGCAGAGGCTCTGTTGATGCAACCGTAGCGTGCTTCCAAATGCTTTCTCAATATTTCGGAATGCCCTTCCGTCGGGATATTATCCGCCGGGTCATTACTACCCAAGAAGCACGTTCGGGTAACCTCTCACTGATGCACTGTGGTGCTGTTGGGGAATTAATGGGACTGAGCGCTCAACTGGTAAATGTCCCGTCGATGGCGGTGTCGCGCCTACCCACCCCAGTCCTACTCAGTTGGCAAGATAGCTTTGCCATCCTCTACGAAAGCAGCGAACGGGAACTCGTGCTAGCCGTACCCGAAAGTGGAATTAAGCGGATTAAACCTTCTCGCTTCATCGAAGATTGGGGTGACGAGGGACAAGCCCTCCTCCTCAAGGCAACCAAATCAACGCCGAAAGAGCGCTTTGGGCTGAACTGGTTTATTCCGTCGATCATTCGCTACCGCCGAGTTTTGACGGAAGTACTGATTGCTTCTTTCTTTGTGCAACTGTTTGGTCTGGCGAATCCCTTGATGATTCAGTTGATCATCGACAAGGTGATTGTGCAAAACAGTATTAACACCCTACACGTCTTGGGTGTTTTACTGGTCGCCGTGGCAATTTTTGAAGGTTTGTTAACCAGTCTGCGTACCTACTTATTTGTGGATACGACGAACCGAATTGACATGGCGCTGGGTTCGGAAATTATTGACCACTTGTTGCGCCTGCCTTTGCGCTATTTTGAACGACGACCGGTGGGGGAATTAGCCACCCGGATTGGTGAGCTGGAAAATATTCGTCAGTTTCTCACCGGGACAGCTCTCACAGTGGTGCTAGATGCGGTTTTTTCCGTCGTCTACATCGTCGTGATGTTCATCTACAGTTGGTTGCTGACGTTGGTGACGTTGGCAGTGATTCCTTTATTTATTTTGCTCACGGTAGTCGTTTCTCCCATCGTGCGACAACAGCTACGCACCAAGGCAGAACGTCAGGCGGAAACTCAGTCTTATTTAGTGGAAGTTTTATCGGGAATTTCCACTGTAAAAGCCCAAAATATTGAGTTGCGCGCTCGCTGGAAATGGCAAGAACGCTATGGTCGTTATGTAAGTGATGGATTTAAGAATGTTCTGACTTCAACGGCTGCCAGTTCCACCAGTAATTTCTTAAATAAACTCTCGGCTTTATTGGTGCTTTGGGTGGGAGCCTATTTGGTTTTGGATGGGCAATTAAGTTTAGGGCAGTTGATTGCCTTTCGGATTATTTCCGGGTATGTGACTGGTCCCTTATTACGGTTAGCCCAAATTTGGCAAAACTTCCAGCAAACCGCACTTTCTTTGGAACGTCTCAGTGATATTGTAGATTCTCCTCAAGAAGCGGACGAAACGGATCGCTACAATATTGCTCTGCCGCCAGTTGAGGGAACGGTGAAGTATGAGGATGTTTCGTTTCGCTTTGGCACAACAGGCCCTTTGCAGTTGAACAATATCAATATAGAAATCCCTGCGGGTACGTTTGTCGGGATTGTCGGTCAAAGTGGTTCGGGTAAGAGTACTTTAACCAAGCTATTGCCTCGACTTTACGATCCCCTCTCCGGGCGGATTATTGTGGATGGTTACGATATCAGTAAGGTAGAACTGTATTCCTTGCGGCGTCAAATTGGTATTGTGCCTCAGGAAACCCTGCTATTTGATGGCACCGTACAAGAAAATATTGCCTTAACTAATCCCGATGCGAGCTCTGAAGAAATTATCGAAGCGGCAAGGGTGGCGGCTGCCCACGACTTTATTATGGAGTTACCGAGTGGCTACAACACACGAGTTGGAGAGCGGGGTTCGGCCTTATCGGGGGGACAAC
>DATNQL010000444.1:0-2852 GCA_036704025.1 Stenomitos sp. | reverse complement strand
GATGGTACGGGGGCCACAAGTAATGCAAGGCTATTACAAAAAACCGGAAGCCACGGCTAAGGCAATCGATGCAGACGGTTGGTTTGATACGGGGGATTTGGGTTGGGTGACACCAGAAAATCACCTCGTGCTGACCGGTCGGGCAAAGGACACGATTGTGTTAACCAATGGTGAAAATATTGAGCCACAGCCAATTGAAGATGCTTGCCTACGCAGCGCTTACATCGATCAGATTATGCTAGTGGGTCAAGACCAGCGATCGCTCGGTGCCTTAATTGTGCCCAATCTCGAAGCCTTACAACAATGGGCTGCCGCTCAAAATCTTAACCTGCGCCTTCCTGATGCTGCATCCCGTCAGTCTGCCGCCCCTTCAGAGGAGTTCCGGACAGCGATTGACCTACAGAGTAAAGAGGTTCAGAGCTTATTCCGTAGCGAACTGAACCGAGAGGTCAAAAATCGCCCAGGTTATCGTCCTGATGACAGGATTGGCCCATTTGAGTTGATTTTAGAACCCTTTTCTTTGGAAAATGGCATGATGACTCAAACCTTGAAAATCCGGCGACCCGTTGTTATGGAACGTTATCACGATATTATTATCGGGATGTTTGCCTGATTCAGGTGAAAAAGGAGAGGGTTGGCTAAAAAGTATAACGGCTAAAGTATGAAGGATGATTTTCTGGTATATCTGGCCTGGGTGTGTGCCCCGCTAACGCTAACCTCCTGTTAGCCTATGGCTCACTACGCGCTACCCAGAACTGAGAAGGAGAAATGCTACGCAAATGCTCTCTCTTGGGGCAACCTAGATGATTCATCCTTGAATCTTTCATCCTTGAACTTTTTGGACTTCCTTTCCGAGCAATTCTCCTCCGGAGTCGGAAACTTCAAATCATTTAACCTTTAGATCTACCTAGCGCAATACATATGGACGAATTTAAGTCAAACTTGCTGTTAAAGCGACCGGTTAACATCAAAGCCATCGTCACCCCCCGATGGAAGGAAGAAGTTCAACAACAACTTCAGGCGCAGATTAACCAAATTGACTCTCAGCTACAACAGCTCGATATGCAAGGGCAACGAGCCATCTCAGAAATTCAAAAACAAACGTTGCAACCCCCAGGACCTCAGATAGCGCAACAAATCGAAAATATTCAGATGCAGGTCAATCAAAAGAAAAGTGAACTTTTAGAGCAAAAAAATCAGCAGCTCCAGCAACTACAACAAGTACAAATGCTAGAACTGGATCAAGAAGTGAGTCAAGGTCAGATGGAAAGCTATTTCCGTGTTGAACTGGGAGATAACTTGGTGCGAAAAATGAATGTAGAAATTCTGCTCAGAGATGGAGTTGTAGAAGAAATTCGCGGTGATGTTTAGGTTGTACCAATAGAGCGGGGCGATCGTTGGAGTATCTCTGCAATGATGCAGGGTCGAATGGCACAACGAGTACAGAGTCGGATCATATCGTGTCCGGTTAAACACCCATCGTTAGGATTGACACGGGGATACGGGGACACGGGGACACGGAGAGGTTTTTATTGTGGCTAATTAGACGGACATGATATCACTCCTCCACACTCTCTCTCGCAGGAGAAACAGACCTTCATGAGCATGAGCGGACTTTGTCCCACGAGTGCAAGGAGGCAAGAGGGGGTGAAACAACCGACAAAAAAAACAACTGGTGGATTATTTCTACCAGTCTGCACTCGGGTATCTTCAAGTTCCGGTTACCACCGAACAGCGTCCCGCTTGGCGATCATCCTCTGATGGTCTTAACAGAGTGTCATTCGATTCAGGGTCATCTACAGAGAACGAAGCAAAAGCCAGTCAAGAACACAGCTTCATTGACCAATCTTGATGACCACGTCCTGGTTGACAGGTAAACTGAGAGCCGGCCCACACAATCTTCCACTGCTTGCCCGTCTGGGAAGATTTTGAAGTCGGGGCTAGTTCAGCCCGATACCGAATAGCCCGAACCGAATCATCTGCAACACCGGTTTGGGTAATGATCACAACGGCGCGATCGGGTTGCGGATATTCGACTTTTACGTCTCGCGAACCTCCCTCGGAATCAACATCACCGAAAGCCGCCAGGGCGATCGCTTTGGGTTCGTCACCAATGAGAGCCTCCGTTTTCGATAGCTGAGTGAGCGCAATGGGTTTATAATTTTCGCGATTAATCTTGATGCTAGCGGTAGAAGTCTGAGCGTTCGATCGGTCCTGCCTCCGTATAGGGGTAGGTGTCACCATCAATGATGGACTCTTCACCGGTGTTGTCACCTGAGTTGGCTCTGAGCGATTCCCTTGAATATTTTTCGACTCCACACTAACGCGATTGCAAGCATTCAGTGTGATTGCCACACTGGCTAACAGCACGAGAGACGTTTTTAATTGACCAGACATAAGAGTTAACAGCAGAACTGTTGATTAAGGTAAATAAACATAGATCACCGAACAGAGTTTTGTCGGGTTTCAATCACACGGTTGACGAAGTTTGTAAATCGGTAATTTAACTTACGCTTTGAGTCAATAGCTCATCAGGAATAAATGGTTAATCCCGTGGATACCTTTAACATATCTTTACTATTAAATCCTCTACTCAATTAGCGATGCTTTCGCCTACCAAGCTGGAGGTCTGTACAGAGAAACCCATCGACGAAAACTGAGGCTAAGTATCGGTTTCACCGAAGGGTGAATCTAATGTTGGGAGAACTAGTGCAAGAAGGCAGGAGGCAGAAGGCAGAAGGCAGAAGGCAGAAGGCAGGAGGCAGAAGGCAGAAGGCAGAAGGCAGGAGGCAGAAGGCAGGAGGCAGAAGTAAGAAGGAGGCAGAAGTAAGAAGTAAGGAAAAATAGTCTCT
>DATNQL010000443.1:0-9181 GCA_036704025.1 Stenomitos sp. | reverse complement strand
TTGAGGTTCTTTGCCCGTTAGCAACACCAGGACGGTTACCGCCAAACTGTACAAATCGCTGTTAACGAACACTTTTCCCTGTCGCAGTTGCTCCTCTGGGGCATATCCCTTCTTACCTAATCGAGTTTGTAGTACCCCTAGCTTGGTAAAATTGGAAACAGCGGTTGCCGCTATTTCCTTGACACAGCCAAAGTCAATCAGTATCGGCAGCTGGTCTGAATTTCTCAGGATAATATTATCTGGAGAAATATCTCGATGAATCACGCCTTTGGCGTGAATATACGAAAGTACGGGTAGCATCTGGCACAGGAGCTGAAGGGCTTCTGCCTCACTCAACCGTTTGCCGGACTTGAATCGGTCGAAGTAGGTTTGACCTTCCACGTAATCTTGCACCAAAAACAAGCAACCCGCACCGCCTCCCAGATCGGCTGGAAACAACTCCCAAAATTTCGGCAATTGGGGATGTTGAAGTTGATGCAACACTCCCGCCTCTCGTTCAAACAGTTCCTTGGCTTTTTGTAACTCTGCCGCACCTTGGACTTGAGGAGCAAATTCCTTGAGGACACAGCGATCGCTAAAGCGCTGTAGGGCTTCGGCTAAATAGGTGCGACCAAAACCCCCCTGCCCCAACTGGCTCACGATGCGATAGCGCTTTTCTAGAACTTGCCCAGGACTCAGGGGGAGACGTTGACCGCACTGTTGACAAAAGCGGTGACTGGAGTCGTTTTTATGACCTTGAGAGCAATAGAGAGGCATCGTGCTAAAGAATGGATCAATGCGGTTTCCGAGCGATTGCAACACGGAGCGAACTTCCTGTATCGTAAGCGTAATTTTTAACTCAACCAACTGGGAAGATGCGAGAAGAACAACGTCATCGGGCAGTTACGGCGTTTCAAGGGTTTCTAACCACACCTTTAGAGGCACAACTCCGACGGCATCAAACCACCTCTCCAGAATCGGCTGCCCTGGCGTTGTTTCATGATGTTGTCGCTCATGTTCCTGCTTACAGATCTTTTTTGACACAACAGGGCATCACCTATAACTCCATCCAGACCTTTGAGGATTTCGCAAACCTTCCCCTGATTAATAAAAATAACTACCATTCGCGTTACCCATTGACCGAGTTGTGCCGGAATGGACAATTGGACATGTGCGATATGATTGCGGTGTCCTCCGGTTCCACGGGCAAACCCACCTTTTGGCCCCGATTTTTAACCGACGAACTCCAGATAGCGACGCGCTTTGAGCAGATTTTTCACGATAGTTTTTATGCCGATACCCGTCGTACCTTAGCCGTGATTTGCTTTAGCTTAGGGACATGGGTAGGGGGGATGTACACCACAAATTGCTGCCGCTATCTGGCAAGTAAAGGTTATCCCATTACTGTTGTCACTCCCGGCAATAATAAAGACGAAATTTTCCGAGTGGTTCAGGAACTCGGTTTAAGCTTTGATCAGGTGGTATTACTGGGTTATCCGCCCTTTCTGAAGGATGTGATTGATACTGGCATCGCTCGCGGGGTGGAGTGGCAACGGTATCAAATTAAGTGGGTCATGGCGGGAGAGGTGTTCAGCGAAGAGTGGCGGAGTTTGGTGGGGGAAAGAGTTGGCTCCACCAATTCTTGTTATGATTCCGCTTCGTTGTATGGAACTGCCGATGCCGGAGTGTTGGGGAATGAAACGCCCTTAAGTATTGGTATTCGCCGTTTCTTAGCCAACCATCCCGATGCGGCAAGGACGTTATTTGGAGAATCGCGATTACCGACGTTGGTACAGTATGACCCCATCAGCCGCTTTTTTGAAGTGTATGAGGATACGCTGCTGTTTTCGGGAGATAACGGCATTCCCTTGATACGTTATCACATTTGTGATCACGGGGGACTGATCGCTTACGAAGCGATGCTAGAGTTTCTGGCGGCATGGGGATTTGATCCCATGACAGAATTGTCTGGGGGTAGAGGGATGCATCCTTTACCCTTTGTCTATGTGTTTGGGCGGTCTAATTTTACCGTTTCTTATTTTGGTGCGAATATCTATCCGGAGAATGTCACGGTGGGGTTAGAGCAACCCCTGATTCGAGAGTGGGTGACGGGTAAGTTTGTGTTGCAAGTGAAGGAAGATGCGGATCAGGATCGGTTCTTATCTGTCGTGGTGGAGTTAGCACCCGGAAGTGAAGCGAGTGAAGAGAAACGGGAGGCGATCGCTTCTTCCATTCTCTCCCAACTTTTACGACTGAATAGTGAGTTTGCCAATTATGTTCCTAAACAGTATCAATTGCCGCAGGTAGAGCTGGCTCCCATGGGTGATCCAGAGTATTTTCCGATGGGAGTTAAGCATCGATATACTCGTAGCTAATCAGTATGATTGATCATGGTGTGAAGGAGCATTTAACAATGAACGATTTCGACTGGAAAAAACTCCAAAATGGGTCGGATATCAGAGGGGTTGCTCTGGAAGGAGTGGCGAATGAACCGGTGAATCTGACTCCCCAAGTCGCTAATATTTTGGGGAAAGCCTTTGTTAAATGGCTCGAACAAAAAGTCGGAAAACCTGCCTCGGATTTAACAATTTCCGTTGGGCGGGATAGTCGTTTATCTGGCCCAGAATTAATGCAAGGAGTGATGGATGGGATTTCTGCTCTCGGTAGCCGTGTTTATGACTTTGCGATGGCGTCCACTCCTGCGATGTTCGTGAGTACAGTCACTTCAGGATTTGATTGTGATGGAGCCATTATGTTAACGGCGAGTCACTTGCCGTTTAATCGGAATGGATTAAAGTTTTTTACGGCTCAAGGAGGTTTAGAAAAAAAAGATATTTCGGATATTTTGGCATGGGCGGAAAGAAATGAGTTTGAACTAGCTGTAGAAAGAGGTGCTATTGAACAGCATGACTTTATTTCCGTTTATGCGGATGGATTGGTGAATAAAATTCGTCAATCGGTTAATCACCCCCAACACTTTGAGCAGCCACTTCAGGGATTAAAGATTATTGTAGATGCGGGAAATGGAGCCGGGGGGTTTTATGCACAGAAAGTTTTAGCGCCGTTAGGAGCTGATACGACGGGAAGTCAATTTTTAGAGCCTGATGGCACATTTCCGAATCATGTTCCTAATCCGGAAAACAAAGAAGCGATGGCTTCGATTTGCCAAGCGGTTATTGAGCATCAGGCGGATTTTGGGATTATTTTTGATACAGATGTCGATCGCGGAGCGGCGGTTGATCAGTTTGGAAAGGAGTTGAATCGAAATCGATTAATTGCCCTTATTTCCGCAATTGTTTTGCGGGAACATCCCGGTTCTACTATTGTTACAGATTCAATTACTTCGGATGGTTTAACTCAATTTATTGAAGGGGAATTAAAGGGAGTTCACCATCGATTTAAGCGCGGCTATAAAAATGTGATCAATGAGTCGATTCGCTTGAATCAAGTAGGACAGGACTCTTGGCTGGCGATTGAAACGTCCGGTCATGGAGCGATGAAGGAAAATTACTTTTTGGATGACGGGGCGTATTTGGTGAGCAAACTATTAATTGAGTTGGCTCTATCTCAGTTGGAAGGGAAGTCTTTACCTGATTTGATTGCGAATTTAAAGGAACCAGAGGAGAGTGAAGAATTTCGGCTCAAAATTAGCGTGGCTGATTTTAAATCTTATGGTAATGAAGTGATTGGAAAACTTCAAGCCTTTGTCTCGGAACAATCTGATTGGACAGTTGTGCCCAATAATTATGAGGGTATGCGTGTATCCTGCCGTTCATCACTAGAAGATGGATGGTTTTTGTTGCGTTTATCGCTTCATGACCCAGTGTTGCCTTTAAATATTGAGTCTAATGTTAAAGGGGGGGTTTCCCAAATAGCAACTCGGCTGATCGATTTTTTCCAGAATTTTGAATCTTTGGATATATCAGCTTTTTCTGGACAGAGTCAGAGTACCTGAGCTTGCTCCCCTACTCCCCAGCTCCACTGCTCCCACACTGCCAACAGGTAGGTTATTGATGTCTGGGTACACTAGGGGATTCCTCTCTAATTTGATACATTTTTTGATCTAAACAATTAAGATTTTACATACCTTTGGATACAGGCTTCGTTCAAGTTTGGAGCGTTAGCCTCCAATATAGAAGCACTTAAAAAATACGTCTCTAATTTTAAACGGACGTAGCTTCTGCACAAGACAAGCAAATTTTGCTTGAATATAGCGATTCTCTCTCAGGTGAGGCATAATCCGATCCCCCTAAATCCCCCTTAAAAAGGGGGACTTTAAGCTCGATAACGTACCTCATGAGACTAGGAAACGCTATAGATCTTCATTCGGTTTTGAAAAGATAACTTCAAAGCTCAGAATGCTTTTACCCTAATTAAGAGGACAGAGCCATGAGCGCACACCATAACAAAAAATCACTTAAAAAGGTTTTGACGCTAATCGGCGTTGCTAGCGCTAGTACTTTACTGGCGTTGCCAGCCTTAGCTCAGTTCAATTCAGGAAATACTCAACAAGATCCTGTGGGGACAGGTGGAACTCCCGAAATCCAGGTGAGTCCTATTCCACAACCTCAAGTTCCTCCTCTAGGGAACGGTACAATTCCCCAATCTCCGGGAAGTCCTATTTCACAACCTCAAATTCCCCCTATAGGAAATGGCGCAGTTCCCCAAAATCTGGGGAGTCCTCTTCCTCCTACAGGGACAGGTCCCATTTTCCAAAATCCCACGGGGGTGAGTCCAATTTTTCAATTTCCTGGTGGTATGAACCCGACTCAACCAAATACTCAAATTAATGGAATGTAAGGTAGGCGGTTAGATTTAGCAGATTAGGGGGATGAACCTATCGTGTCCTAGAGGATATGAACGGATAAAACCCTTAATTCGAGTTGGTGTTCTTTGTTACAAAAATCATTCACACGACCTCATTCTTCAGATAGAGAATTTAGGAAAGTATGACTACCTCCTAGAAAGAGGAACTTACATTTCTGAATTCCTAGGATAAAGGCAACGCTTAAATAAAAGGAGTCAATTCATGGCTGAAATGCAACTGGAAAACTTACCTGGAGAAGTCAACGATTTACCCGAAGGTGCTCAAAATATTTTCAAAGCGGCATTCAAGAGCGCTCAAGAAGACGGTATCAGCAGAGACGGAGCCATCAATATAGCTTGGAACAGTATCAAGCAAGGTTACGCACAAGGTGGAGATGGCCAGTGGTATAAGATCCCCCAAGATTCCAACACTCACCATAAACCGATTACCTCTGGCGGAAATTAAGACTTGTGCTTGTTTGGGGTGCATGTTTATTAACTGTTTTTAAAATCCCCTGATCACTTCATCGTCTCAACCCACCCAGCCTGAAAAGGCGTGGGTGGTAAATTTTGATTTGATAAAAAATTATTTATGAAAAGAAAAATTGCTTGGCTCAATTGTTCTCAACATCTAGGTTCTCAGGCTGTTTAAAATGTGTGCTAAATTTTCGGAATTTTCTTCACTTGAACTGTATTTACCCATGAATAGGTGTAAGTTCCCGAACAGCAGCGTTTATGAGTACAGTTCTAGTGGTGGAGGATGATTTTGCCCAACAGCAAATCCTGCACAAAATCCTCAAAAAGTTGGGATTAAACGTCGTTTTTGCCAGTGATGGCGTCGAAGCTCTTGCTCAGGCGGAACGTCATTGTCCCAATCTGGTTATTCTAGATATCATTATTCCCCGGATGAATGGTTACGAAGTCTGTCGGAAGCTCAAATGTTCCCAAAACAATCATAAGCCGGCTGTACTGATGTACTCGAATAAATCAGAAGAATGTGATTTTTACTGGGGCTGCAAGCAAGGGGCTGATGCTTATGTTTCTAAATGTTGCCGACCCCAAGAACTGATCGATACGGTTAAGTATTTGTTACAAGAAGAAGGATGAAGTTTCCATCCTTAACCTGCAATGGTTTAAAGACAAGTTCCCGCTGGTGGAGACTGGGTTTTGACAACAACCTGTTTATAGCCTGCTGTATTTAACAGTTTTTCCACCACCAGTTGTGCACGGTCATTGGCTTGCGCGAGCAAATTCCCTTTACAGGCGGCCTCTTTAATTTTTTTGAGCGTTTCTTGTTGCGCGAGGGACTGTAACTGAGGAGCTGTGTCTGGCCCTAAACCTAAAAATCCGCGATCGTAGTCGTATACACTAGAACGATTCACATCAATCTTGCTGTCCAAGATGCGAGGGGGCGGTAGTTGTAGCTGAATCGTATCGTTCACGAGGGCGACATTATTGGCATTTAATTCCCTTAAATCAACCCCAGCTCGGACTTCACCATAAGCAATATAAAGCAGCGTGGTGGCACCGAGAGTATACTGCCCAATTTTTCGCTCTTGACGAGCCGGAACAACCGCCTCCATCGTAAACACCGCCGTGGTTAACTCACTCGCGCCTCGAACTTGGCTGACAATCAGGGAGCGAACATCAACCTGTGGCTTACTGGGTGCGCCGCTGAAAATCGCATTGATTCCCTCAAAAAAGCGAGTTCCTGAGCGCCACATCCCAATACCGAATAGTAATGCAAATAGCACCATGCCGCCGGTGGACACCAGCATCAGGTTTCTCACCAGCCAAGACGTGATGCTGATCATCTGAGGCTTTTGAAACGGTTCGCGCATGTTATTGCTCCTCTAGCAAGGCTATGTTGGCATCCGAAGACAAGTCGCCGTCTTTTATGATATGCCTTCCTCCTCACAAGGTGGGGTGACCAGTGGTCAATTCCTATTGGAAGCGGATACATCCTCAATCCGGATGGAAATCTGAGACAGCTCACCCTTTTTTGCATCGGTTACATCCATTCAAGTGCGCTTTGCTGCTGGCATCCCCTGGCGTGTGAGTGTCTCCATGACATCGCCAAGGGGGGTTGCGAAACATCCAGTGACTTCCTTTCGACAGAGAAGCTTAAGTCTAGGTCTATGGTAAAAATTCTCTCAAAAGAGTTAGATAAAGATTGGGTAACTTGAATGAGTTCAATGTTGGTTAAACAAGCAAAACGGTTATTGCTCAGTGGCGTAATCCTGGGTGTTGGGCTTTGGGCGATGCCGGGACAAGCCCAAGTCTCAGAGGGACAGGTTCGGGCACTGGTGCAGGCCCTCAAAGATGCCGCCCAGCAACGCGCTCCTGGAAATAATGGTCTGGTGAGTGAGTGGCAAATTCTACCGGAAAACATTCCCCGTTGGTCGAGACAATGCACCGGACAAGCCCTGACATCTGCCCAATTTGAAGCCAGCACGGCCAAAGCCCGTGAAATTTTGGTGTGTGTGATGCGCGATGTACTCCGCGATCAGTATAAAGCCAGTGGCAACAGTGAAACCATGGCCGTGCGACGTGCGGCGTCTTGGTGGATGACAGGCAATCCCAATCGATACAACAGTGACACCACTGCGGCTTATACCCAAAATGTTTTGAGTTTTTACCAGAAACAGCGTACCGATTCACAAGTGGCTCAACCCACTCCTCTGCCCAAACCCCCAACCGTGGGACAAGCGCCGCGTCCCACTGCCCAGTCTTCTCCTAAACCTTCCACTAGAGCGTCGTCTTCTACCCTCGTTTCCAATGCCCAAGTGGGTAAGCTGGTGGAGGCGCTACGACTCGCTGCACAGCAACGTGCGCCTGGAAATAATGGCTTGGTGAGTGAGTGGCAAATTCTACCCGAAAATATTCCTCGTTGGTCGAAACAATGTCACACTCAAGAACTGACACCCTCACAATTTGAGGCCAGTCCAGTGACGGCGCGTGCTATCCTGATGTGCGTGATGCGCGATATTCTCAACGAGCAGTACAAAGCGAGTGGCAATAATGAGTCTTTAGCTGTGCGGCGTACCGCCGCTTGGTGGATGACCGGTGATGCTAATCAATACAACAGTGGCTCCACGGCTCCCTATACTCAGAATGTTCTCGCCTTCTACCAGCCGTCTTCTAGTTCCCAGGCTCAATCGCCTAGCACTCCTGCTCAACCGGCTCCTTCTAAACCGGTGGTACAACCTACCCCTAGTGCCTCTGCGGCGGCTCAGATTTCTAATGCCCAAGTGGGGAGATTGGTGGAAGCGCTACGACAGGCGGCTCCCGAAACGGAACAACCGGATGATGAACTTTATGGTGCTTGGCAAGTTAAAGCGGAAAATATTCCGCGTTGGTCTCAACAATGTCTCGGCAAAGAACTGACACCCATACAGTTTCAGGATAGTCCGGTGACGGCACGTTCCATTCTGGTGTGTATGATGCGTGATGTACTGAGTGAGCAGTATAAAGCGAGTAATAATGATGAGTCTTTGGCGGTGCAACGTGCTGCGGCTTGGTGGATGACTGGCGACCCCAGTCAATATAATAGTGGTGCGATCGCCACCTACTCTCAACGAGTTTTAAATTTTTATCGGGAGCCTACTTTTAAGTTCTTCTCACATATTTGATGCTCTAGCTTGGAGGGATGAAAAAACCTGCCCTCGCAGGGGCAGGCTCTATGGGGAAGGATGAAGGAGAAAGTATGAAAAGTTTTCAACTTTATCCTTTAGGGGTTTGTCATGTTGAGTCCATTGGCATTGGAATCCTATTTTTTTAACGCAGAGGGTGCAGAGGGGGACGCTGAGGGACGCTGAGGTTTTTGAAGAGTTCCGATGTAGAGGGGAATGAGCTCATGCCATTATTCGACTTTCTCAATCACGACTTTCAGACGAGCCACGAGTGCCCCAATGGCTCCAACAGCCGCGACGATGGGAAATAAGGTGGCGGCAATCACTCCACCGACGACTCCCACGGTTAGAGGAATTTCAATCAGTGTACGTTCCTCTTCATTTTTGATAGTGATGCGACGAATGTTCCCTTGATGAATCAGTTCCCTCACCTTGGCAACGAGGTCATCACCGCTAATACTAAATTCTTCGACACGAACTTTTTCTTCTGTATTCACTCCTGTAGAATCGATAGTTGTTTCCACTTCAACGGTTGTCACTGTTTCAGGGCCAGTTGTTGTATTAATTTCAAGCCACTCGACTTTTTCTTCAGGACGATCTACTGGTTCGTTCATTGTCCGATTCTCCGTAGAGGGTAAACGATTGAATAGCCTCTCTATGTATAGGATTACCTTTAGGGAAAGCAAAAGGCTTCCTGCAATAGGATGATCTAATCCGGTAAGATGAGCCAATGTTGATTAGACTTCTTGCATCAATCCTGGAAT
>DATNQL010000442.1:0-4687 GCA_036704025.1 Stenomitos sp. | reverse complement strand
TTAGCCAGCAGTTAGACCGGGTTGAAGAGCTGCTAGTTGAGCTTCTTGCGATTCAAGTCAATCAGCGACAATCTGCTCAATTGGAAAGGCGGATTAGAAAAAATAGCCCTAGTCATCAAGCCAATTTGATAGGGCGACTAATCCGCCGAAAGCTCAAACAATCTGTAAAGCCAGATTACCAGAATATCGTCCAGGAATTTATCGTTTTAATGTCGTGCTAGGAGAATATCAAATGCAGTATCTTGTTGTAATTGTCAGCTCTAATCTTGAATTGACAATTGTTAAGTCTCACTCAGAAAATACAGAATTAGCAAACGGTTTCAAATCGTTGGCATCTTTTCAGACAGAAGCAGAAGCCAGAAGTTTTATTGAGGGTTTTAAATGTGGGGCAAACTATAGTTTCATTGATCCTATTCCTACCTTCACTGAAGAGCAATGGGACTGGATCAGACGCCACTCGTTTATTTAGTCAACCTTCGTTTATCAACCAATCGCTATTAAAACCATGATGCAGTCACCGCTAATCCCGAATATTATCGATGTTCCGGCAATCGTTGTCGAAACGAGCCATCATCGGTATTCATTACCTTGGTACAGCCGGGTAGCCAATGCCATCCGCTTTATCTCAAAGCACTTTGCCAGCGCAGGGACGTTTCACCTGCTTAATGATTTGTCGGTTTTAGTAGGCTTAATTTAGGAGGTCAAATAAATATGGGATGGGGAAAGAGACTCTTTACTGACGTCCTCCACAGCCAACGGGTTATTACCTTTGCTGGATTGAGGGAATGAAAGGACCCAAACTACAGTACAAGGCGAAAACAGAATCAGCGGCTCGTAAACAATTCAAAAAGCAGTTTGGCGTTGAACCCGACTATTGTGAAGAGGAGATGGAATAATGGGAAATCCAATGACTTATTTAATATTGTGCTTGATTGGAATTGGTGCAATGGGTTTCATTCATGACCAAGAGATAAAAGATATTTCTCGGAAATACGAAGCTCTCATGCAAATTAAAATCCGAGATGCCAAGATAGAAGCCTTACAGAAGGCCCAAGGAACTACCGTTAATGTCACCCAAAATAACAACGGTGGCTTGCTTAACAAACAGGGTTCTAGCGACAAAAAATAATCATGCTTGGATGGTTAACAGGCGGGGAACCTGACCCGAAATACTGGAAAGAACGAGATAAGGCTGACAAAGAAGCTCACAAGAAAGAGGTTAATTCTCTTAAAAGCCAAATTGCAGAAACTCAATATCTTACGAACAATACCAATCGTCAGATTGAAATCGTCGAGTTACAAGCTGAGCTGGTCGGAGAGCAAACCAGCTTAGCAAATTCCCAAACTCAATTAGTCAACAAAGGAGCTTCGCTTTCAAAGAAAATCCAAGGACTTAACAGCGCTCAACAGCGCTACAAAGAAGCCATTAAGGCATCCAAAAACCAACAATCAAAACTATTCGGGCTGTTTTAATCATGCTGGACAAACTATCAGTATTAATCGCTGGAGGCTTGACGGGGACGGCACTCGTTGCCTTTCTAGGAACAATTGTAAGAGCCGTTCCCGCATTGGGCGATTGGGCATTTCTTTTAGTAGGAGCGATTGCAGTCGCCTGCGGTGCATTGCTGGCAACTAAGAATCCGCAGGTGGTTTTCTCAATCGGAATCGTTCTATTTTTCTCAACTCTCGGTGCAATCCTAGCGATAATTTAAGAGGTGAAAGATGCTGGATGTTGACAACTTTTACCGATGGAAGAAACGGCAAACCCTGAGAGAAAGAGCCGTGATTTGGGGGTTATTGAGTAGTGGGGCGTTGGTTATGTCTCTCAATGCCTGTCTAGTCGGCTTCGACTCCCAGCTCGAAAAGTTTGTTAGAGGGGCTGGGTTTTTCCTAGGGGGAACCCTCTGCGGAACTGCCTTTGCAAAGGGATTAAACCTCATCAATTCAGAGGATGAGCGGATCGTTGCTGAAAATGCTTGGCATGACCTCTTGACTCATCGCCATGCCCAACTGGTTAATCTTGCGATTAACCCTCAGCCGGAAATGATGCAACTGCAACCTGCTGGTGTGCAGGATGCCTACTCACCTTTGGCTTCTGCCATTACAGGACGCCTAAGCGCTTACAAATGCGCTCTAACCTATCAAGGGGCAACAATCGGGCTGTCAACCATCACCCTTCGATTTACCCCCGAAGCTGGCACTAAAGCAAAAGCGATCGAGCAGTTGGCAGAGGAAATCCAACTGGTTGCCCAGTCTGATGTACCCCCACATATTTACTTAAAAGGTGGTCTCATCTCCGTCGAATTGCCACGGCCCGATCGCCAATATGTTCAGTTCAGTGATTTCATTAAGCCTCAGATGCTGCCGATAACGGAACCCGTGAAAGTCGCAGTTGGCGTTAACAGCGATGGGCGACTTACTGAGTTGCAACCTTCTAACCCCAATGAAACGAACTGCTTGATATCCGGTTGCAATGGCAGTGGTAAGTCTGAGTTTCTGCGATCGGCAGTCGCTTCATTAGTGCTTCGATACCCTCCTGAGAGGGTGCAACTTGTTCTCATTGACCCCAAGCGGGTGATGTTCTGTGGGGAAGAATGGGAACGATTGAGCCACCTTTGGACCCCAGTGATTAAGGATGTAGATGAGGCTTTTGGCATCCTCGATCGACTGGTTGAGGAGATGGAGGAACGGTATAAAGTCTTAGAGAAAGAACGCTGTAAAGACGTAGAAGCTTATAACCAAAAGCATCCAGAAAAGCCTATTTCTCGCGTTTTTATCGTTATTGACGAGTTGGCAGAACTCGTTACTGATAAGCAATCTAAAACAGCTTTTGATGCTTCTGTTAAACGTCTGGGCGCAAAAGGTCGCGCCTCCGGAATTCACATCTGGGGTGCCACCCAAAGACCGGATGCGGAAATCGTAACCGGGGCGATTAAAGCTAACCTTCAAGCTCGAATGTGCCTGAGGGTTAACGACGAGATAAACAGTAAAATTGCCCTCGGAGTTGATGGAGCGGGAGGTGACAAATTACTGGGTAATGGCGATATGCTCTATCTCTCAGTTGGCAAAGTCCAACGATTGCAAGCACTCTATTTGGAAGAGAGTTTTTATCAAGATGCCTGCGATAAAATGGGAATTATCAGCACAAATGCAGCTATGCAAGTCGAGTCAAGTAATCCTAATTTTGCGGTCAATTTTCCCAGTCGTCCAACTGGTTCCTACCAAGACATGGTAGAGAAATTTGAGCGAATGCTGAGGCTTGAGGTAAGTCACCCATCGGTGACTGAGTCACCCGGTGACTTTGAGGGTGACTTTCCCGGTGACTCGTCGGAAGCCCTGCCAGACAAGGAGTCACCGTTAGGCAGTGACCAGTCACCGGTGACTAAATACTTCCCCGAAACCTCGGATTTTGACCTTTGGCAGCGGATACTCGCAGCGGATACTGGTGACTCGTCTCCCTCAGAACTAATTAAAAAAGGATTGGGCTGTACGAAGAGTTCGGGCAATCGTTCCTATCAGGAGGTGGGCAAAACAGTCTTTGCTTATCTTGTTAGAAAATATGGCAGCGCTGAACATTTAGAACGGTTTAAGGAGTTCTTGGGTGATGGCTAATCACCATAGTCTTAAATACCAGCGTTATATCAAATCTAAGAAGTGGCGAATGCTCTCTAAAAAGTGCTGCCAATCTACCGGATACCGATGTTGTATCTATCCTAATTTAAGAGCCAGCCAGTCTCACCACGTCTCTTATGAAAATTTAGGTCATGAGCGCATCGGTATCGATATCTTTCCTGTATCTGAAGACGGACATAAATTATTGCATCATCAACGCTTCTGGCATGACCCGCAGTTGAGGGAAATGGCGAGGCAATTCCTCTTGAAACGGTACAAAGAATTAAAAAAGTAAAACCCACCTAACCTTCCTGTGCTAGGTGGGTTTCTTGTTACTCCCAGATAAGATGTTGTATCCGCCATGAATAAACTACATCTTTAATAGTTTAATTGTTTTCGGTTTTTATAACACCTATCTACTTTGGTAAATTAACATTAGTTCCACCCTTCGGTGGGTTGCGTTTGTCCGGAGGATTAGAGTTTTTCGGCTGGTAGCCATTGGGCAGTTTTTGAGGAGGCCCTAAGACGATCAGGATTCCGATCACAGCAAACAGCAGCACGATTGTATCGGCGAGTTCTAGCATCCCTACTTCACTGAGAAAACTTTTTCTCAATTATAGGTGTAGCAGAGAGGTGAAAAGCTAAGCTTTAAGTAGTGTTAAGTACGCAATATGGCTAAGTCGAAGTACACGCCTGAGATAGTAGAGGTAATTGTCGAGGCGATTCGCAAAACTGGAAGCGATACGGCAGGCTGGCAAGCTGCTGGAATAGCAAAAGACACTTTTTATGGTTGGTGCAAGAAACATCCGGACTTCTCGGACAAGATTAAGAACGCCAAGTCCGAATACCGAGAAACCTGTCCGGAGGCGATAATCGCTCAAGCTCAAAAGTCCTTTGCGGACTACCTATTCGGCAGGGCGGAAGTTTCAGTCACTTCTTTTGAACGAGGTCATTCTGAGAAGCAAGGCGCTTACTCCAAAGAGATTACAAAGCGCATGAAGTTTGGTACTCCTCGATGGGCGATCGAGCGGGTGCTAGGCAAACCTTACGATGAGCTAGAAGCCTTGAAAAGCCT
>DATNQL010000441.1:0-2606 GCA_036704025.1 Stenomitos sp. | reverse complement strand
AATTGCTCCGTGATTTGGACGGCTCCAATCCGTTGATAGGAGACCGGATCTTGGGGGTTGAGTCCTTTCTCGCTGACGAGTTGAGCGGCTTCTTGCGGGGTAATGGATTTCCCAAAGTAATCGTAGTTTCCGATTTGTTGGGTTGGGGCGGGCTGGAGAAGAGCCTCCGTGGCTAGCGTTGCTCTCGGTTCCATCAAAATATTCGATAAAATAGCTGCCGCTAAACTTGCTACCAGCATCAAGATAAATAGGAAAGCCCTTTGACGCCAACGCATATATGCTGCCTCAATATTTCGGTGTAGAAGAGTGTTAATTTTGTCAGCCTTCGGCTGCGCTGTTCATGGATCTACCATGTTATTTACCCAGAGTTAGGTCAGTGCCATTAATGCCTCGATATATTAAGTCAGGTAGGAGTCAAGGCTCAGAATAACGGTTAAAATCTTTAGCCCGTTTAGGCTTAGTTTGATTTGGAATCTGAACTCTCTTCTTCCACTTGTCTTGATTTATGCCCATCTACTTAATGTTTAGTTATTATTAGGTAGAGATTGCCACAACCTTTTGCATAAGCAAGTTTAGCCAAAGGCAAAATCTAGACTTGCCGAGTCAAAAGTAGGCATCAAACAACTCACTATCACGCTAACGATAGGCATGATAGTTACTCTATAGAATTAGCTTAGCGATCTGTAGTCAAGAAAACTAAGCTAGTTCTATAAGAAAAGGTTTATGGGGTTTAAGTAGAATCAGTCGCTTGAATTTAGGCTGAATAATGGCTCAGAATGTTGCTAGGAAGGCTAGAACAATTTGGTTTCCCAATAAACTGATAGGGGGAAGTATAGCGTGATGTGATTACCGAGAAAAGTGACAGCTACAATTCTTTAACAATTCTCAGAGAAAAATTTGTTATAGGTAATGGGGAATAGGAATGGGTCATGGGCAACCCCATACCGAAAGTCTGGTTTCGTACAAGTTCTGTGGGTTCAGGCTTATGAAAGGTGCAGTTATTCTGTACGCAGCTATCTTCTGGCTCGTTGCTCTCATTCCTGGGGTAGCGATCGCGCAAAGTGTATTACCGCCAGCAGCCAGCGTCCTAGAAGAACCCGATAGTCCCTGTTACGTGCGTCAATCTGATGGTACGGTAATAGACCTGTCATCTTGGTGCGCCAAGAATCCCCCAGCCGTGCTTTCTCCTAGGGCATCATTTGTCTCGAATTTCCGCTCGCTGGCTCAGAATTATCCACCCAATATCCGGCAAGAACTGAATCAATATAGTGATAAACATGGAGCTAGCGCGATCGCTTCTGCCAAAACCACCTGTCGAGTCCTCCGATATGGCGGAGCACAAGCCGAATTAACCCGCAGGCGTGCCTTAGCGGCTTATAACTCTTCCTCTGCTGAGGTAGCCAAACAGCAAATTACTTATACTTTAGCCGTTAACCAATACTGCCCTGAGTTTGCGAATCGGTAATCAGGGATGAAGTGCAGCGCTTTCCTGCAATGATTCAGTCATAACCGCTAACTTCTGCGAAACCACTGCAAGGCATTCCGGGCGAACTCTAACGGACTCCAGGGCTTCACACCAGTTTTCCCTGTTGTTTGTGCTTGCCCCTCAAGCGTTTGACTCACCGCATTGGGTTTTTGGATGAACTTTAGCCACTCAACGACCCGTTTGGATTTGGGTAAATGGGGAGGCAGTTTGGAAAGAGCTTCTTGCCATAACACGCCCGCCTCTGCCTCACGGTTTTGTTTGAGTTGGAGGATGCCCATATTGGCTAAAGTTTGAGCTTCTCCGTATGAGTCTCCTAACTCCCTGAAGATCACCCGACTCTGCTCATAACATTCACTCGCTTTTTCCCAGTTATCCTGCTGGCAGTAAACATTAGCCAGGTTACCCATGGTTTTTGCCATTTCTAGAGAGTTCCCTAACTCACCAAAAATGACAAGGCTTTGCTCGTAGCTTTCACAAGCCTTCTCCCAGGCATTTTGCAAAGCATACACGTTGCCCAGGTTCGTCAGGGTCTGAGCTTCTCCTTGGGGGTCGCCTAATTTGCCGCTAGCATCCAAAGCCAACAAGTGAGTGCGTTCCCAATCGGCATGATCGGCATAAATATTAAAAAAGTTGACTAGGTAACTCGCTAGTGGGACAACAATATCCCATGCCTGAGCTTGGTAAGCCCATTCAATCGAAGCTAATAGATTCATCCGCTCTAGCTGAAACCAGCTTAAGGCGGCTAAAAACCAATTGTGCTCTGCGGCTTCTAGGGATTGGTGTTTGCCGTCGAGCAAAACTTGAGCTAAAAGGGGACGAGTCTCCGGTTTGAGAGCCAAGTTGACAATTTCAGACGCTTCTAAATAGCAGCGAGCGGCCCTCAGACGAGCCGCCTGACGCGCTGGGGCAGGCTCTTCGATTGCTAATTGCTCTTTCGCAAACAGGCGCATCAAATCATGGAGAAAGTACCGCCCTTCACTCGCTGGCTCTAAAAGTTGCAAATCAACGAGATATTTGACAAACTGCTCAGCGGTTACTGGCTCAAGCTCTAGCAGTGCAGCGGCTACCGATGGCGCAAAGTTTTGTCCTGTGAGTAATCCCAGCAAACGGAACAGACGAA
>DATNQL010000440.1:0-11212 GCA_036704025.1 Stenomitos sp. | reverse complement strand
AGAAATCTTCTAAGTTCAAAGGAACTAGATTTAACTCAATTTTCTCCGCTTCTGCCTTGCCCAAAATTAAAACGTCATCCAATAGATTGGTCATGTGTTTGACCGATGATTGAATACGATTCAGATGAGTCCGTTTTTTTTCTTCTGTCCATTTATAGCTGTAATGTTCTAATAATTCGGATGAAGAATGAATCGTAGTTAAAGGTGTGCGAAACTCGTGAGAAGTCATACTGATAAAGCGAGATTTGAGTTCCGTCAGTTCCTTTTCTTTCTCTAACGCCTTGCGAATTTCTCCTTCTGCCTGCTTGCGTTGAATCATTAAACCTAATTCGGTTGAAGCCGCAATCAGTTCAATTAATCGTTGGTCTTCATCTTTGGATTCAAACATATAAAAGATGAGAACTGCCAGCACCCCATCAGTGGTTAGCAACGGAATGCCCAATGCCGCTTTGAGACCGACTTCCTTCGCGATCTGAGCACGCAAATAAATCTGATCAGACTCCGCTGAAACATTACGTCGCCACTCAGGATTTTGGCTGATCCAAACCCGTCCTGGTAAACCTACATTAGGAGCAAATGTCAACGTCTCGCTGGCGTTGCGGAATGGTTCTAGACTCTTGGTTTTGCTGAACCAAGCAGGACTGCACTCCAGCACCGTGCCATCGGCTTTAGGCACCCAAGCTTCACCCAAATCCCAACCCGTGGCTTCACAGACTTTCTGGAGGGCGACACCAAGAGCAGCATGAAAGTCTTGGGACTCAAAGATGGCTCGTGTGATGGAATGCAAAAACTGGACTTCCTTCTCTGACTCCTTACGTTTAGTGATGTCTCGATCAATCCCGCGATAACCCCGAAATATGCCTTTGGCATCAAAAATCGGAACGCCACTGCGTTCGAGAACTACCCGATAACCATCTTTATGGATGTTGGTGTTTTCCAGACAGATGAAGGGTTGGCGCGAGAGAGAAAATTGAGTGAAGATCTCCGCAACACGCTGACATTCTTGGGGTGGCATAAAGTCAAAAGTCGTCTTGCCTAAAACTTCTGAAGCGTTGTAACCTAACAAGCTCTCAACCTTAGGGCTGGCATAGGTATAAACAGCATTTTCATTCACTTCCCATACCCAATCACTGCTGGTTTCGACTAAATTGCGAAACCGCTCTTCACTCTCCTTGAGTTGCTCCTGTGCCCTGTGACGCTCGATCATCTCGGCTCTGAGAATGCGGTTTGCCTCCCTTAAAGCCGCTGTGCGCTCTGCTACTCGGATTTCCAAGGCATCATTGAGTTGCTCGAGGGCGACTCGTACCTCCACACGCTCGGTAATATCCTGTACAATGACAGCCACTTCATCCGCTCCACTTTTAACAATGCGGGCTTCAAAGTGATGGGATTTGCCATGAACCCAAAGATGATACTCCACCAGTTGCATCTCATTGGTTTCAAGGGCTAGCTCAACGTGATGCCAAATCAGCCCAGCCACCTCAGTTGGCAAGACTTGATGCAAATGTCTGCCAATGATTTCAGTCGTAGAAACCGACAGAGTAGGCTTTTTAGCCGCTTTCCAATCTAAATAAATGCCATCTCGTGTAACGCGAAATATCGCATCGGGTATCGCTTCTAACAGGGCATGGTTTTGGGCCACACTGGCTTGTAAGAGCTTCTGACTCTCCTCCAAGGCTCTTTCACTCTCTTGGCTCTGTTTAAGTTGCGTTGCAGAGCGTTGCACTAGTGTTGTGAGGGCTAAGGCGATCGCACAATGATCGGCAATGGCTTGTACAAAGGCGATTTCCTGAGCAGACCATTCCCGTGGATACTCACATTGATACAGGGTAATCTTACCCAGGTAAGTTGAGGAGTGCAACAAAGGTACCATCAAAATGCCAGAAAGACTATTTTCTGTGAGCGCATCCTGAATAGGGGCTGGGATGGGTTCACCCGTGCGAGGGAAACTGACCGATTTTCCGTGAGTTAGCCAGGAATGATAGTACTGGTAAAACTGACCGCATACACTAGAAAGACGTTCTGCCGAAATAACTGGAGTATCTTGTTGAGCGATTGCAACCTTCACCGATAGCGCCGCTAAACCCTGTTCCAGTTCGTCCTCTACCGCCCTACCTGGCGTAGCGTTAGATTGAATCATTAAACATCCACTCACGGACAAAGTCTCTTGTAGCTGTTGAATGATAGAGTGCAGCACGTCATCGAGAACCAGCCTCCCCAGTGTCGCTTGAGCAATTTGGTTAATCATTGCCGCTTGAATGGTGAGAAGATCACAGACAATCGTCCCTTGCTCCAAGGTCGAATGGATCGGTAGAGGGTTAGAGGAGAAAGCCATAAGTCGCAACAAATGGAGAGCGATCTAAGGAATTAAGAACTGAAAAATCCGTGGGTTCGGCGGTTGAGCGGTGGGTCAAGTCAGAGAGTGGAGAGCGATACAGAAGTATTTGGGATTAATTCTGGTCAATTTCTGCCCTATCGGTCTAATCCCTATACCTATTCAGTTCTCGCGACTTATCGGCTCTCGATGGGAACGGCTGAAGATGCGGTGTGCAGAAGGACTTGCTCGATCGTATCTAGCAGTTCCATCAGGGTAAATGGCTTGGTAATATAAGCATGAGCACCCAATTCCAGACCTAGGCTCAAGTCTGTTTTAGCGGCTTTAGCGGTCAGAAAAATGAACGGAATTGATGCTGTCGTTGGTTCGGCTCGTAATCCTGTGAGAACACCGTAACCGTCGAGTTCTGGCATTCGGATATCGCACAAGATGAGATCGGGAAGTTCTTGGTGGGCGACAAACAGACCCATGCGACCATTTTTTGCCGCTAGTGCCTCAAATCCCTCGGTGTCTAGCAATTCCAAGATGTTTTCTCGAACGCTTTCCTCATCCTCAATGACCAAAATCTTTGTCATTCGTTTCCTCCATTGGTCGTTAGTAGTGCGATTGTCCGCTGGAAGCGAAACAATCCTGCCTACACTCACTCGCTCTATTACGGCAATTTCCTAAAGTGTGAACAGCGATAGCTCTCTGCTTATGAGTTGCTTCTCGTAAATTGTTGCATAGCCATGTATTACAATCCCTCGTGGAAATTACGGGGGTATGTGTTTTTCTTTCTGATGGGTTTTCAGTAAATTTACGCTTGAATTAACTCAAAATTTGTCTATCTATGGCTATGGCAGGCGAGAAAGCTCAAACTTTTGCAAAAAATATGGGAAATTTGGGGTTCCGTATATCCCAATGGTTAACGTTAGGGATTGTTCTATTGGTCTTGGGCGGATGTCAGCTACAGGGGCATCCAGATGAGTTGAGTCGGATACATCTAACGTTCTGGCATGGGGTGAATCCTCCTCATAATCGTAATGTTTTAGAGGAGTTAGTGGATCAATTTAATCGTCAGCATCCCCATATTCAGGTGACATCGCTGTATGTGGGGCAAGAAGACCAGCAGACACCGAAAATTTTAGCCAGTGTGGTAGGCAATGTCCCTCCCGATATGCTGTGGTTTAACCCCACCCTGACGGGACAGTTGGTGGAATTGAATGCCATTCGTCCCCTCGATGATCTATTGGCAACTTCATCCGTCAAGGGCGAAATTGATCCAGCCTTGTTTGAATCCATGCAGTTTTCCGGTCATATTTGGTCGGTTCCGTTTGGCACCAATAATGCGGGAATTTTTTATCGACCCTCTTTGTTTAAGACCGCAGGGATTACCCAACTGCCGAAGACTTGGGAGGAGTTGCGCCAGGTGGCGAAAAAACTCACGGGTGATTTTGATGGTGATGGTCGAGTGGATCGACATGGGATACTCTTGCCTTTGGGTAAGGGTGAATGGACGGTCTTTATGTGGCTACCGTTTATGTGGAGTGGGGGCGGTGAGTTGATTACAGGAGGCATGGGAAGAGACGATCTTCTCTTGACCGATTCTCTTCGACTGGCTACACATTCAGATCCCCCCCAACCCCCCCTTAAAAATGGGGGGAGAAAGATGACCTCGACATCTATTGGGCAGGTTGAGGAAAACGAGAACAAATCCAGCGCCACCGTCCCAAACGTCCCTCAGTCTCCAGTCTCTTCAGGGATCAATTTAGTCAATCCAGGGGCGATCGCGGCGCTGCAATTCTGGCATGATTTGATGAAGGATGGTTCAGCTATCTTGTCGCTGCCCGAACGAGGATATGAGATGGATGGCTTCCTAGCCGGTAAGGTCGCAATGCAGTTTTCTGGCCCTTGGACGTTGGGACAGCTACAAGCGACCGATGTTGATTTCAACGTTTTTCCCATGCCATCTGCGGCACAACAGGCGACGGTGATCGGTGGTGAGAATTTATTTTTGTTTAAAACCACCCCTGAACGCGAACGGGCGGCATTTACCTTTGCTGAATATGTGATGGGACAGGAGTTTCAGACTCAGTGGGCGATGCGGACGGGCTATCTGCCTATTAATCTCAAAGCACGCCAAAGTGAAGATTATCAAGCCTTTGTGCAGCAGCAACCCATCATCAAGGTGTTTCTGGAGCAAGCGCAATTTGGGCGATCGCGTCCCATCTTAAACGGCTATTCTCGCCTTTCTGAGCATTTAGGACGTGCGATCGAGGCTGTACTTTTAGATAAAAGCTCTCCTAAGCAGGCACTGGAAAAAGCTCAGCGGCAACTTAGCCTCATTTTTCGGTCAGTCAACACAGGGGAGTCAAACTGACTTCTACCTGTCAATGACTGGAATAAGCCGATGACGTTTTCAGCCAATGGCAGATGCAAAATTGTCCGCCCCGACTTCCAGAATCAATATTTTGTATTAAAAGATACAAAAAAACAAGACCAAAAATATAACTTTCGACATATGACGAAGGATAGGTAGTAATACATAGGTATTACGGTCATAAAGGTAGATAAACATACCTATAAAATACCTACCCTTTTTAAGATTTTGTGTTCATGAGTTCACCCTGGCAAAATCCCCTCCCTGTCGGAGAAGAGGCAAAAAATCGCGTTGTGGTCTACTTTCACAGCGATCGATGGATTCCTATGACTTGTTTCTGTTTGAATGAAGCCATTTCGCTTTACCGTAAGGCAATGCGGCATGACAAAGAAATTTTTGTTTTTCCTCTAGGTTTAGATTTAGAGACTCAAAATATCCTCTCCCATAAATTGTCAGACTTGCCGAATGAGTTCGCGGTTCCTGATCGACAAGCAAACCTGGGAGCTTAAGAAATAGCCCAATCAGAGGTTCATTGACATAATTTTAAATGGCACTCTACTGGGCTAAAGCTAGTAAAAGTCACATTCTAGAGGCACAAATAGCCGCGCCAATCAACCCAACCTGGGGGTTTAAGACGATATGGACTGACACCTTTTCGAGTAAAGGACTCACCCGACCTTTTTGACCAAATGCCCGCAAGAAACTACCATCTTGAATCAAGGGTAGGATTTTGCCTGCAATGCCTCCGGCAACATATAAACCCCCATAGGGCAGCAGTTTCAAGGCCAAATTACCGGCCTCAGCCCCGTAAGCTTCGACAAACATTTGTAACGTTTGCTCGCAGAGGCGATCGCGCTTTTCTAAAGCCGCTTGAGCAATTACGGCGGCGGGGTCTACACTTTTCTCTGTGCGCCCTGTCTCCCGTTCCCAGGTTCTAATTATCTCCCCAATTTCTGGCGATTCATGAGCGACCTGACGGTCTCGGAGAAACTGGTAAAGTGCCACTATCCCTTGACCTGACACCACTCGCTCAACGGAAATACGCTGAATATCATACTTATCTCGTAAGTATTGCAAAAGCTGAAATTCTAGCTCATTGCGGGGAGCAAAGTCAGCATGACCGCCTTCAGAGGCAAAGACTTGATAACTTCCCCCCTGCTGAAGCAGAAATCCCTCTCCCAAACCTGTACCCGCACCAATCACGGCAATAGGAGCATCGGTTTGAGGGGTTGCCGATTGTAGCGTGTACAAGTCTTTGGGGTCTAAGCCGAGGATACCGTAACCCACCGCCGCAAAATCATTGATTAAGTGGATGTTGGCTATGTCGAGTTCTTGTTCCAAGCGTCTAGCGTCCAACAACCAAGCCAGGTTAGTCAGGACACAGGTATCGTTCACCACAGGGCCTGCGATCGCAAAACAAGCTTTTTCCGGGCGAACTATCATGTCCAACTGTTGCTGCGCTGCCAACAGGAACTGTTGCACAATGGGCACTAAGTCGGGAAAGTCGCGGCTGAGATAACGCGATTCGTAAAGAGTTTGCCAGGATGACCCTGAGGACTCCTCCACCAAACGCAGAATCGTTTTAGTCCCACCGATATCTCCTGCCAATAGTAATGTCATCTATGGAGATTCTCCCCCTGTGTATCCCTTACCACAGGCATTTTGCCATGTAACAGCAATTTGTAAAGTCCGCCGCAAGAAAGGTTCAATGAAATCGAATCACTTGCTCATGCTGACTGAGGTGAGTCGTATCACCGTTCAGTTCCATCACCCATTCCTGTTTTTGGCGCACCAGTTTAACCAGACAGCACAAAGCGGCTTTTACTTCTGGGTTTCCACCCACCAGTCCCTGAGTACAACCCACCACTGAAGCGCCATGACCGACCAATAGGAGATCTTCTGAGAATTCAGCGACTAGACGTTGTACCGTTTGGGCCGTTCGTTGCATCACCCTCTCATTGGTTTCTGGATAGTGAGCGATCACGCGGGAACTGTAATTGGGATTGATGCGGGGAAAATGCTTTTGCAGTTCTGCAAAAGGCTGTCGTTCTGGCACCGTTGACATCCAATCTGGATTGAGCCATTCACTCAAACCTGACTCTAGCTGAATGGGCAAATCCAGGATATTCGCGACTTCATTGGCTGTTTGCACGGTTCGCAAAAAGGGTGAGGCGAAAATATGCCTGATGCCTTCCCCAACTAGGCGTTGACCCAGTTGCTTCGCCTGTTCCACGCCATCCTCAGAAAGAGGGGGATCGTAACGTCGTTGGGCGGTGTTAAACCATTCGGGATTGACAAAATCGAGGCGGTTTCCGTGTCTGGCTATCCAGATCGTTTGGGTCATGAACTTAGGCTCTATACTGCTGAGGTTGAGAGATTAAAGGTTAAGGTCACGCTGAGCGGCTGTCTCTCATTTTGTTTTCCAGGATGCAATCTTTTGCCTCTTGTCTGGGTAGGCTTATACAAAGCCTGGTCTTCTTAAAACAGTCCTACGGCTGATTTAACATAGCTCTTCTCTTTTCTTTAATAAATGTTACAATAATTAAGGTTGTGCTGCTCAATCCCAAGTTTTTATGACAAAGCTCATGCAGGGCAAGGCAAAAACTGATGTGATTGCCTTAGGAGCAGATTTGTGGCACAGCAAGAAGGCTGGCTATAATGCCAGACAAGTTCCCCTCGGCAAGCCGTAGCCCATCATGAAACATAAATTAATTTTTTCTCAGAAAGATAAAGTTTACTAGTCCTTTAGTGAACCGAACCTCAAAATCAACCTGTTTGCTTTACATCCATCTATAACTAGATCGAGCGCTATGAAAACTGCTCAGACCTCTACAGACTTAGTCCGTACTTACTTGAGAGAAATTGGGCGTGTACCGTTGCTGACCCATGAGCAGGAAATTCTTTATGGGAAGCAGGTACAGCGGTTAACGGCCTTGCAGGACGTCAAAGAATCCCTCTGGCAAGAGCTTGGCCATGAGCCAACGCTTGAGGAATGGGCAACCGCCACTGAACTTTCTCCCAGCGAGTTAGACTCTTGCATTAATGCGGGTGAAATAGCCAAGCGCAAGATGGTGGAAGCCAATTTGCGACCGGTGGTTTCAGTGGCCAAAAAGTACATCAAGCGCAATGTAGACCTACTGGACTTGATTCAGGAAGGTACGATTGGGATGCAGCGAGGTGTGGAGAAATTTGACCCCACGAAGGGCTATCGGTTTTCCACCTATGCGTATTGGTGGATTCGGCAGGCAATCACCAGAGCGATCGCGGAAAAGGGGCGCACAATCCGACTGCCAATCCACATTACCGAGAAACTCAACAAAATCAAAAAGGCTCAGCGCTATCTGGCCCAAAATTTGGGACGAGCTGCGACGGTTGCCGAGTTAGCCCAAGAATTGGATTTGACGCCCAAACAAGTGCGAGAGTATCTGGAACGGGCACGTCAACCCCTCTCCTTGGATCTGCGTGTTGGTGATAATCAGGATACAGAATTGGTCGAGTTACTGGAAGACACAGGTCCCTCACCCGAAGATTTTGTGACTCATTCCGCCATGCAAGTGGACTTAGAGAAGCTGATGGCCGATTTAACGCCCCAGCAGCGGGAAGTCCTGGCGCTCCGGTTTGGCTTAGAAGATGGTCAACCCATGACTTTAGCCAAAATTGGCGATCGCTTGAATATCAGCCGGGAGCGAGTCCGACAAATCGAACGGGAAGCACTCTCGAAACTGCGGAAACGCAAAGGGGATATCCGAGAGTATATCGCCGCTAGCTAGCCGGTTAAAGGCTGAAGGTAGAAACCTTAGAGGCTTCAATGGCTCGGTAAACCTGTAACCGAAAACCCCAGCAGGTAAAAGAATCCGATAAATCTGGTTCGGTTCCACCCACTGTGTTATTCGTTCGCTCTTGTTACATTAATTGACACAGACATACAACGTAGAGATACAAGTAACAACTCGTTTCTCCCTGAGTGGAAACAGGAGAGCGAACAGTTTCTAGGAGGTACAACGTGAACAATACATCCAATCAGGGTTCTGAGTTTTTTGAAAGTGAGGCTAACGCCAACCTACTCTGGGAATATGTACAGTCGATGAGTCCAGAAACGATTGCTCATCTGTCTAAGCCTATGTCTCCAGAAGTCTTTCAGGTCATGGAGCGAAATATTGTAGGCCTGATGGGAAATTTGCCCTCAGAACATTTTGGTGTAACGATCAATACCAGCCGTGAAAATTTAGGGCGTCTGCTCGCTTCAGCGATGATTAGTGGCTATTTTCTGCGTAACGCTGAACAACGCATGGTGTTTGAGAAGTCTTTGCACAGGCTGGAAGCTCATCCTTCAGATTCAGCTCAATAAGTTATAAGTAGCCCTCATGAACTGCGTACACCAGAACGCATGAAAATTCATTTCTGGGCGTCTGGAGTGTCGCCGCGTCCCCGCGTCTATTTTCAAGTCAGGTTGGCAATTTAATCATTAATATTTCATTCAGTTTCAAGGAATCCCAATAAGTGCAACAACAGCGAACACCGACAGCGTCAAATTCTGATCTGTCGGTTTCGATTATGGAGGAAAAGGAACCATTTCAAGGTCTAAAGGCGAGTTCTTCTGAACTCCATCTCAAGAGACAAACGCTCCTCACTTGGTATACACAAGTGGGTAGAGACTTGCCTTGGCGGAACTGTGGCGATCCTTATCGGATTTGGGTATCTGAAATTATGCTTCAGCAAACCCAAGTCAAAACCGTTATCCCGTACTATCACCGTTGGTTCGAGCAATTTCCCCACCTTGAATCGTTGGCAGCCGCTAACTTACAACAGGTACTCAAAGCTTGGGAAGGACTAGGATATTACAGCCGTGCCCGTAATTTACATCGGGCGGCACAAAAAATTGTGCAAGAATACGGTGGTGTCTTTCCCAAACAGTTGCACGAGGTCTTGGCTTTACCAGGGATTGGCCCAACAACAGCGGGTGGAATTCTCAGCGCGGCCTTTAATCAACCCGTAGCGATTTTGGATGGTAATGTTAAGCGAGTTCTGTCGCGATTAGTGGCTTTATCGGTACCCCCGGCTAAAGCGATGAAACAGCTATGGCAAATTTCTGAAGCCCTGCTTGACAAAGAACATCCCAGAGAGTTCAATCAAGCGCTGATGGATTTGGGGGCAACGATTTGCACACCGAAAAACCCGAATTGCACTAGTTGTCCTTGGAAGGACTCGTGTCAGGCATACAATTTAGGTATTCAATCCCAGCTACCCATGCGTGAACTTTCTTCTCCTTTGCCTCACAAAACCATTGGCGTTGCCGTAATCTGGAACGAACAGGGGCATATTTTAATTGACCGCCGACGCCCTGAGGGACTGTTGGGAGGTTTGTGGGAGTTTCCTGGCGGCAAGATTGAGCCAGGTGAAACCATCGAAGAATGTATTAAACGAGAAATTCAGGAAGAACTGGATATTGAAATTGAGGTGGGCGATCGCTTAATTACGATCAATCACGCTTACAGCCACTTTAGCATTACCCTCAATGTGCATCACTGCCGTCACCTTTCCGGGATTCCTCAACCAGTTGAATGTGATGAAATTCGTTGGGTGACGTTAGAGGAAATTGATCAATTTCCTTTTCCAAAAGCGAACACTCAGATTATCGCCGCCCTACGGCAGAATGCTTCATGAATGGGTGAAATTCTCCCCCTACGTCCCCTGCTCATCATCTGAGATGACTCGTTTGAACGGAATCAGCGGAGCAAAGTATCACGTCGCCGCCGTCGCCGCTCGTGTTAGCTAGTCCACAGACAGGAGGCGCGAACGGAGAAAGGCACATGAACTTAGAGCAAAGAGTGCCTTGAGGGTATCTATAAATAAATCGGTAATGTGAAGTGAAAGCAGCCTCCCCCTTTGGGAGCGCATTCTACCCAAATCCGACCATAATGGGCACGAATCACCTTTTGGCAGAGGGATAAACCTAAGCCATAGCCCTCTTTAGCTTCGTCTCGTTTGAGACGATAGTGACCTTCAAAAATGCGATCGCGATTTTCTTCTGGAATACCAGGGCCATTATCGCAAACACTGACTTGAATTTTTTGAGTGGTTCGGTGCAGGATAGAAACTTGGATTTGACCCTCTACAGGAGTGTATTTGTTGGCATTATCTAGCAAGTTAACCAGTACCTGTCGGACTAATTCTTCATCCGCATACACATAGGGCAAGTCTTGGGGAATGTCTGTTTCCACCTGTTGAGACTTAAGCTGAAACTGCTCCTTCATCTGAGCGAGAACCTCCTCACACAGTTTTCCCATGTGTAGTTTTTTAGGTCGGGGATTGAATTCCGAGCTGTTTCCCCTGGCTGATTGCAGGAGATCGGTAATCATCCGCTCCATACTGCGAAATTGGCTCCGAGCTTGCTTTAGCAAACGGGCTTTTAAGGCAGGGGTCAACTCAGAGGTAAAACCATCTCTCTCTTTCGGCTTATGTTCTAATTCCAGGGTTTCCAGGGCAATGGAGGCTGCCGTCAAAGGACTCCGCAGGTC
>DATNQL010000439.1:0-4235 GCA_036704025.1 Stenomitos sp. | reverse complement strand
GACGGAAGCCTCTTCCACAGTCCAAACTAATAGCTTATAGAAGAATCGCTAATGGCTATGGAATATTGGGAATTTCTACTACAAAAAGAGGGCGATCGCACTTGGCTGCCCATCAACTCCAAGACTGAAATTGAAGCGGGTCGGTATCGCGTCGTGGCTCACTCATCCCGGATCAATACGGATGTGGAAATTTGTATCATTCATGACAGCACCGAAGAAGTTCCGCCGAAACGACGGTCTCAGAAGCGATCGCGCCGTACTAACCCAGAAGGGTTAATGGTAGTGATTCCCTTTACTTACCTCAGGCCAGGATTTTGGGAACTCCGTTGCTGTGGCGATATCATGTCCGATTTTTTGGGTAACTCCTGGCAGCACTCGGTTCAATTGGTTGTATTAGCACAAGCGACACAAAAGGCACTGCCTGAACCGCCATCCGCACTGCTCACACCGGCTAAAACCGAGATTGAGACGGATTGCCGTGAACATGAACAGTCTCCCGCCACGGCTAATAGTGACCGGGTTGAACCGACCCCAAGAGAAACTGAGAGTCCTCAGTCTACCCCGATCGTGGCTTCAGAGGCGATCGGGAGCGAACCGGATTGGGGGGTGAAGATGAGGGAAGAAGAGGAAGAGATCACCCCGCCGCTAGCCGATCCGGTGAGTTCCTTGGAAGTGACGCCATTCGGGCAACAGGATGAAGTTTCGCAGGAGGTCATAACCTCTGAGGAGCAAACGCCTGAGTTGGAGAGCGAGAACGTTGAAGAACTCCAGAACACGCAGTCGAGTCTGGAAATGGTTCCCGAACGTTCTGCCGACGCATCACGGCTTCAACCTCTGCCGGAAGTTTCTACGTCCGATAGCGAAGACATTGTTGAGACTGACGTTGTGCTGTCTTTTTTAGCCAACCAAGCGGCTCAGCCTGAACCCACTGAGCCAGAAAAAAACGACAATCCACAGACGATGCGATTGCCTGAAGTCGCAGCCTCGACCAACCCGATTTTGGATCAATCCCTGCAAATGCTTGAGCAAATCTTGCAACAGGTGCTTGAGCCAGTCATGCAAGAGTTTGAACGCCCTGAACCGACCGAACCTCTGCTGATGCCGGAGTCAGAGGCGTGGGTTGAGAGTGGTACCAATCAGCAAGGACTCATATTAACCCTTGACGAAGAATCCTTCGTGGCACGACGAGGAGAGTGTTTAAGTATTTCGGGTCAGGTGGATGTTTTAGATGTTCATCACCTTAATGGTGGTGCAGTATCCAGAAATTTGAAGTCGGTGTTCCAAGGGAACCTACGCTATGAACTGCGCGACCCTCAAACCTCACGAGTCTTGCTAGAAGTCCAACAGCCTCTACCCGAACAGGCGTTTCCGATCGCCTTTCACCATACCCTAGAGATTCCTTCAGATTGCCCGACCCGTCTGATTTTAGGAAAAGTTACGCTTTTCGAGAGCCAAGGACACGGGTCTAACTCGTCAACATCAGTCGCTTTAGCCAGTCAACCCTTTAGTGTCACGGCTGATTTAGAAGAGTTATTGGGAGCGATTATTCCAGGGACCCAGGCCATGCCTGTCGCCAAAGTGCTGGTACTCGCTCAGAACCTCGCGCCCCAATCAGAATCTCAGAACGGATGGCTAGAAGCCTCTGCCCCTTCTATACAGCCGCCTGTGCTTGACCTAGTGGATGTGACCCAAAGTCATCCGCCTCTTTCCTTAAAACCTTCATCCGCGAGTCCCTTACCCCCACAACTTTACCAACCAACAGTCACTTCTAAACCTTCTAGAGCGCCCCAACTGCCAAACTTGCCTAAAGTACGCCCGATTACCCAAAGCACTGAATCCTGGGGTGGGCAATCGGAATCATCGGTTGTGATGCTCAGTGAGCTTGATCAGGCTGAACGTCTTTCCCAGCAGGCGATAGAGCCGATGCAACCGCTCACTCTGTCGGAAGACCTTTCCTCTACAGAACCCAAGTCTTTGCCAGCCGATACACCTGAAGATAAGTCTTCAGAACCACAACTTCAGAATGCTCTGCAAGAGTTAGAAGAGGCGATTTCACAAATACAAAGCGTTGGTTCTTTATCGCGTGCAGCGATTACTCAAAGCGTACCGCCACAGACCATTTCCCAAGGGACACAGGCATTGCCGTTCCCTTCGGAAATATCAGACTCTCCCATTCCAGTTGTTGAGTCTCCAAACCATGGGTCATCAGAGGATGGTTCTGCTGACGAGAGCGAACTCCCTCAGGCCGGTACTCCAAATTCGTTGGGTATCTTGAACGCTAACGTTTTAGAAGATGTGGCGTTGGCCTCGGAACCCCCTGATCAGGAGCCGTCATCACAGGCTTTAGAAGAAGTTGACAATTTAGAATTGGCTGGGGAATCTTCTCCCGAAGAAGCGGAGGAGATTGATGAATGGGCGAGTTCTATCTACAATTCTGATTCCTTACTCACTGACTCGGATGTGGTAGAAACAGAGATGCCATCCACGACAATTCATCCAAGGCATGAGTCGAGTGCGGATCAAGGTAGGGACGTGATTCCAGAGCGCCTGCACCAAAACGAAGCCATAACATCAGAATTGGCACTCACCCAGGAACCCAATCAGCCTTCGCCAGAGCCAGATGTGGTCAATCATGCCTTCCAATCCTTAAACATACAAGATCGTTTTTGGTCGCGGCTTAATTCCATCGCAGCCGATTCTGCCTTGTCTCAGTGGCTCAACGGTGAATCATCCCCTCCTAGCCCTAGCCCTTCAGGAGAAAATGAGCTAGATGAGGAGGTCAAGCCACTGTTACAGTCGGAGCCAGTTGGAATTGATGTGGAAGAAGTAACACAACCCCTGACTTCTCACACATTGCTGACTGATTTTGATGAGGTAATGTGGGCAGAAGAGAGCGATGAATTGGACGAAGCGATGGCTTTGGGTAACACCCCAGAGGAGATGGCTGAGTCGGATTCCCTACAACCACCTCCCTTGGATGAGAGTTTTTTCCCAGAAGCAGAACTGTTGGATCACTCAGCGGTGGTCGATATCACTGATACCGATTGGTCTACTCAATCCTTTGAATTTGTCGTAGACGATGAAGAGCCAGAGGTACCGGAAAAACCAATTGTTACATCTGAGGATAAGGTAACCACTGAGACTGTACAACCGGTTTCGTCAGCTATGCCGCCGACTCCTCAACTGCAACGAGAGAGCTTCTCGCCACGACCGTTAGCACTACCCATCCCTGCCCCTGAACTGTCTATACCCACCAGCAAACTGGCGGCTGGAGAACTGGTCACTCTGCGGGTCACATTGCCACCTCATCCAGCACGTCTATGTGTTAAGTTGTGGATTCAAGACCGTCAAAGCCGCTCTCTGTTGGATGGGCCACGCTGGTTAATGGATCTCATTCCCGACCGCACCGGGGAACAAGAGGCACTCACTCAGTTAACGGTTCCTTTTGGTAGTGTGGAAATTCGATTTGAAGCGATCGCGGTTGATATTGATAGTCAACGGGAGAGTCGCAAAGTAGCTGTTGATTGTGTCGTGGTGCCTTCGGACTTACCCAACTTCTCTCTCGATGAGTTTGAGATGTGAAACGAACCCATAATCTCATGTCCGGTTGAATACTTATGGTTAGGATTGACGGGGGGACACGGGGACGCACAGAGGTTTTTATTAGGGGTAATTAGCCGGACTTGATAAGCTGTAACGCATTTAAGAAAGCCTATTTCCACACCCTACACCCCACACCCCTTATGACAATTTAGCTGCACATCAGCTTATCACTCAACCATCATGGCTCATTAAAATACCGCCGACTTGACTCAAGTTGGCGGTATTTGCTTTTGATGGCTATTTTGATGTCAAATAAGCATCAAATTAATTGTTGATAAACCACAGCTTGGGACGGAACCTACAGCGAGGAACCTAACCCTGCGTAGGCACCATAAAAGAAAATACCAAGAATTACGATTACACCTGTTCCCGCAACTGTGGCAACAATCCACAAGGGGATTTTTCCGGTTCCAGTCATAACTTATACCTCCTAATTCACAACAAAAATGATTATGATCAAATCCAGTTAATCCAGTTAATTGAAGAAATAACTGGAAAACAGAATACCGAGAACAAAAATCAGTAACAAACCTAAGTAAAGTGAGGTCCGATTAAGTTCAACGGGTTGGTTATTTGGATTGGGAGCTCTTTCTGGCATTGTTGTTTCTCCTAACGTTGGATAAACTGCATAG
>DATNQL010000438.1:0-9080 GCA_036704025.1 Stenomitos sp. | reverse complement strand
CCCCAGAAACGGCTCTTGGGATGATTCATAAAATCCTCAAAGCTCGTTGGCAAGACAACCAGCTCGTCGATTCCGGAATCACACGGGAGGAGTTGTCAACCATTGCTGAGGTTTTTGTCCGAGTTTGGCAACAGTGTAATCACAAACGGATTGCTTATCCGAAAGCCGCACTCAATCATGAGCCATCCGTGAAGAGTTGAAGTTTAGGGCTTACGCAGTTACACCAAGGTAGAACACTTTAATCTCTTGAATCCTGGTTATATAGGAAGTTGGGAAGCCAGCGCTGTACTCGTAAAGTCAGCGTCTGGAGGATGTCACACCGTCGGCTTCTATAAAGAGGCTTGCTGAATATTGGCGCGAACGGATTCGGCTGAGGTATGGAGAGCCTCGCGTTCCGCATCTGTGAGGTTGATTTCTAACACCTTTTCCACACCGCGACACCCTAACTGGATGGGAACCCCGATGAATATATCATTTAAACCGTATTCGCCTTGCAGGTAGGCGGATGCCGGTAACTGCCGCGATTGATGATTGATAATCGCTTCGACCATTAAGCAGGCGGAAGAGGCTGGGGCAAAATAGGCACCACCCGTCTTCATCAGTCCGACAATCTCTCCCCCACCGTTACGAGTCCGGTCTACCAACCGTTCAATGGTGGCAGCATCCATTAGTTCAGTAATGGGAATTCCGTTGACGGTGGAGTAGCGCGGCAAGGGTACCATTAAATCGCCATGTCCTCCCAACACCAAGGCGTTAACATCTCTGGGAGAAACGCCGAGTTCCATCGCAATAAAGGTTTGGAACCGGGCGGAGTCGAGAACCCCTGCCATGCCCATGACTCGGTGAGGCGGGAGTTGGGTCGTTTTCCAGGATAGATAGGTTACAACATCTAGGGGGTTAGAGACGAGGATAAAGATGGCATCTGGAGATTGTGCGATCGCTTTTTCGGAGGCTTCGACCACAATCTTGGCATTAATCTTCAGCAGATCGTCCCGCGTCATGCCCGGTTTACGGGGAATTCCCGCTGTGATGACGACAATATCGGAACCCGCCGTATCCGCGTAGTCATTGGTACCGATAATCTGGCGGTCGTTACGTTCAATGGGTTGTGCCTCCATCAAATCCAGGGCAATCCCTTGAGGCATTCCTTCGACAATGTCGAGTAAAACTACATCTGCCAGATTTTTCTCAAAAATCCGTTGAGCCAGAGTACTCCCTACTTTACCGCCACCAATCACTGATACGCGGCGACTTCGACATAAAAACGAGGAATTAGGAAGAGATGTCATAATTGAACCGCGAGTATTTTGAATCAAAACAATTTAACTTTAGGTTCGATCTAACATCTTCTCCTATTCTCAACAGGCTTTCTTAATGATATTGTGCTGTGTGTCTGAACCGAATCCTAGTGTTGGTCGGTACTGTCCAGCGGCACTCATGAAAAGGCTTCAAGATATTGAGTTCACTTCATTGACTCTAGCTGATCAACCCGTAACCAAATATTTGGGGTGGGCACCTGACCAAACTTGACCAGTGCATAATCCCCCTTCATATCGACGACTTCTCCCTTCGTTTCAAACAGATAAGGAGGAAAGCGTGTATCACTGGCCTGAGCTTCTAGGCTCCCTTCCAGCTTTTCGCGGATAGCGCGAACTAAGTCTCCTCTTTTGATGGTGTCTGCCATAATCGATAATTTTTCTTAGGTTACTCAATCACTCCGTTGATTAGCATTTTAAAACGTTTAAGTACACTACCCTTTGCAATTTTTAATACATATCATTGAATCATGGCTGGCAATTTGGGCAAAAGTGAGAGGATCGCCCTGCCACCTTGAGGCGCACGATAGAGCGATGACAAACACGACAGAGTTCACCTGTGCGACCATACACCCAGGCGACGCCTCCGTAATTCCCATTGACACCCTGCACGTTGAGAAAGTTACTAAAAGTCGTGCCACCCACCTGGATACTCGCTTGCAATACTTGAATTAAGCTAGAGCGTATCCGCTCAATCTGCTCTCCATTCAAATCCGCACAAAGCGTATCGGGTCGAATACCGCTTAAGAATAAGGCTTCATCAGCATAGATATTACCCACGCCTGCAACAAGAGTTTGATCCAACAGTGCGGCTTTAATAGAACGCTGACGATGGCGTAGCTTGCCAGCGAGGTATTCCAGGGAAAATTGCTCCGAAAACGGCTCTGGCCCCAGTTGCTGCAATCCTGTGATAATACTTTCTAAGGGCACAGAAGGCGGAACCCACCACATCTTGCCAAACGTCCGCTGGTCAACAAAGCGCAACTCTCGGTTGTTGGGGAAAAACAATCGCACTCGTGTGTGTTTGTGTAGAGGTTCCTCGCGATTGAGCCACAGCAGTTGACCCGTCATGCGTAAGTGAACCCCCAACCATCCCCCCTCCGTCGATTTTAGAGTTGGGAGGTTGGATTTGGGCTGGTTTTCCTTCGGATAAATTTGAGAGGTTAACTCCTGACTCCTGACTCCTGTTGGGTATTTGGGGTCAGAGTGAGCCAGTTGTGCCAGTAAATATTTACCGCGACGATGCCAACGGCTAATCGTAACATTCTTCAGGTGTGCCAAAAACTCACCCACAGAAAAGGGGTAGGCGATGGTGCGTGTCAGCAACACATCCCCACCCCAAATTTCTTGATTCAGGGTCATTTGATTTAGACCCTGACAAACAGTTTCAACTTCAGGCAGTTCGGGCACAACTTAACGAGACTCAGTTCCCTGGTTCGGGTCGCCTTCTACAACAGAACTCCCGCCGCCAGCTTCAGCCGTGGGCTGTGAGGTCTTTTGACCTGTTTTGCGAGCTTCAGCCTTCAGGGGCGTTCCTGTTCCCTTATCACCCACTTTCTTGCCTTTGGGTGCTTCAACCTCTAGAAGCTCACCCTCGGCAAAGTTATTGGTATTGATGCCGGAATAGTTGACGTTATTAAAGCGGACGATGATTGGATATTTGATTCCACTTTGGTCTACAGTTGCGACTGTACCCACATCCTGAAACCAAAAAGATTCTTTTCTGAGTATTCGGACTTTAGATCCACGTTGAACCATATAGAGTTTTTCCCTTGAGTTCTAGTTTTACAGAGTACTACTCGATCAGAGCCGTCTGACTATTCTGGTTTTTAAGTTTTATTACCGCTTCTCCACTGAATCGACCCTTAAACCTTGCTGAAACCGATTGAAAGTACCTGCGGATAGCCTTCAACAGCAACAAGACTCGTGCCTGATCCGTTAGCGGAAAGCGCTTCAGTTTCAGGAAAAAGAAGGTTAGTCTTTCCAGCGGACTTGGACGAAATAGGCCGAACGTCCCCAAATATCAGATGTCGCCGTAATGTCTTCAATCGCCAAGTTGAATGGTATTGAGGTCGTCAAGTACCGTTGCACGAGACTACCGACATCCGGTGTAAGCTGAGTCGCCGTTACGGCGGCTAAACTGAGTCCGAGAAATTGTTCAATGGGGCCTCGCGGCAGGAGAATGTGAGCTCCTAACGCCAGTCCAGCGGTTAAAAACATTCCGACTGATAGATTCGTGCCGCAGCGCGGATGCACAGCCAAGTCCCATTCTCCACTGGTAAGGCGCTGTAAGGCAAGGGGCACAGCTTTTCTGATGTCAGCCAGATTCAACTGACCATACAAATAGAATCCTTGGTCAGTGGACAAGCCCCCTAAGGTGTCATTATCTAAGGGCTGGGTCGCTGTCGAGTATCCCATGTTACCGACACGTCGCTCACCCAGAACCCAGACGGTTGCATGTTCTAGAGCATGAACCTGACGCAACAAAAGAATTTCTTTCAACCCTGGGATAAAGTTCAGTTGACTGAGTAAGTCAGTATCCTGTCGAGGGTGGGGAGCGGTAATATCAACTCCCCAAAAGTTACCGGTTTGGGCAGAAGCGGTATTCGTCATGGCAACGCGACTCCAAAAGCAGATGATAAACAGGAAGTATTTTCAACTGTAGCGTTCACATCAGGAGATCGGTTTGGATACTCTTGTGTCTCGACATAATCTTTTATGAAATTTTAAACATGATTCACTGGTTCGCATCATATTGCCACTATTTTTAGGCCAGTACGGAGGTAGTGAAGGGGGCAGGCACCCGGAGATGATCGGTGCCGCAGGTGAGGATGAGGAGGCACTGTCTCTACGGAAAATGTTGTACGTGATGCTAACTGAATCGACGTAGTAGGGGGTCGTACCAAGCTCATCGGTACAGCTAATCTGTACTACATTCAGGAATTGAGTATTAGAGCAGATATGGCATTAGAAAAAAACGTAACAGCAATAAAAGTTGTAACTCTAGTCTAAGATTACAAAATGTTACAATAATTGTAACTGACCCGTTTTAATTAGGTTTCAGCCAAATGGCGTAGAGGATTTGAGACAAATTACTGATGCAAAACTTTCTGATGAAAGCTAAAGATTGTCAGCTAGATATGACCGAATTCGATTTCGATATTTTCCAAGAATCCGAAACGCTTACAATTCCAGGCTTAACGTATATTCCTCATTACATTGATGTGCCAGATCAACATCAATTACTGCAAGAGATAGACGAACAAGAATGGTCAATAGAATCATTGGAATCCACCCGAAGGATTCAACAGCATGGCTATCGATATGAATATCAAAATGGTATTCTTGTCGCCTGTAACTACCTAGGAGCTTTGCCGGATTGGGCGACGCGCATTGCCAAGAGGCTTTATGGTGATGGCTTAACGGAAATTGTTCTCGATCAAGCCACGGTCAATGAATACGAACCGGGTCAAGGTCTGAGAAGTCATATTGACTGTATTACTTGCTTTGGCGATACTCTGAGCACGATCAGTTTGGGCAGTCCCTATGTGATGGAATTTACTCATGCTCAAACTCAAGAAAAGAGAGAACTTTTGTTATTGCCAGGAAGCTTGCTGGCTTTGAAGAGAGAAGCTAGATATGTTTGGCAACATGGGGTAATGCCTCGTGAGCGAGATAGTTATCACGGTAGAGAATTTATTAGGAGTAAAAGAGTGGCTTTAACGTTTAGAGAAGCAGCATTTCCTCATAAATGAATCCAGCCATTTCAGTGACAATAGTTTTGGAATGGCCGTCGCAAGCCCCCCTATTCAGGACAGGGATTCATCTCAAATTTGGTATTGCGATCTTCTATACCGATCTTCTCTTATAAATTAATACCGAATGACGGCTATCCACTTCCGAAATCGAGCCTACCAAGCGACAAAGCGATATTGGTATGGCACTCATAGAACGGCTTCTCCTCAGGAAACCTTGGAACGGGTTCGACCCTACTTTAAATCAATTGGATTAACCCGAATTGCCAATATTACAGGGTTAGATAAAATTGGTATTCCGGTTACCCTTTCGATACGCCCCAATAGTTCTAGTGTTTCTACGTCCTCCGGTAAAGGAACGACATTAGATGCAGCAATGGTTTCAGCCGCGATGGAGTCAATTGAACTGTATTGTGCTGAAACAATTAACCTACCTGAACTTATTCTTTCTTATGGGCAGCTTTCCGAAAATTATCAAGTTATTCCTTTAGAAAAATTACCTCTACGCGAGAATTCTCTCTTTAACGAAAATCGCTCCGAACAGTGGTGTTTAGGCTGGGATATCTTGAAGCAAAATGAAGTGGCGGTTCCAGTTCAAATCGTCTCGATGAACTACTACAGATTTTGGGAAAAAGAGGTTGCCAATCTAGGAGCTTTTGAGATGGGTTCCAATGGTTTAGCTTCTGGAAACCATTTTTTAGAAGCCATCAGTTCTGCTTTATTTGAACTGATTGAGCGAGATGCTATTTCTTGTCATCTTGAAGCGTATCGCAAGGGATACGGGACGCCGGGATATCGGATGCCGAGGGTGCGTTTAGAAACGATTGAATCTCCTATAATCCACGAGTTATTGGCCAAATTTGAAGCGGCACAGGTTGTTCCAATTCTGTTTGATTGTACCGTAGATACTGAAATTCCTGTATATCGCGCCCAAATTTACGACCCCAGTGGAAATGTACCAAGTAGTCATGGTTATGGAACTCATCTCGATCCGGAAGTAGCGATGGTAAGAGCATTAACCGAGGCAGCTCAAACTCGCGCTATTCTAATTTCAGGCGCAAGAGATGACATTTTTCATCAATATTATACAGTGCTAAGATTGCAGAGAAATCGCGATGCTGAAGCGAGGATTCTGGAATCCAATCCTCCAACGGTAGATGCTAGAGAGTGGAAATCCCAAGCGACTTCTACGTTTGAGGAAGATATTGAGATTATCTTAGAAAAACTGAATAATTCTGGACTAAATCAGGTGATTGTATTGGATTTAAGTCCGCCTAATTGGGATATTTCTGTAGTCCGAGTAATTGTGCCGGGGTTAGAAGCATCTTTTCATACAACATATAATCCAAAGCAACGTGCGATCGCATTTGCAGAACGTCAGCTTTCCACTAGGGTTAAACCTACGGTTGAAGGTGTTCGTATAGCTGAGACTCATCGACCAGCCGGAGGAGCCATTTAAGCTTAAATTATGAAAAAAATAGTTATATTCTTAGGGCCATCACTCCCCATAGCTGAAGCTAAAGAAATTCTGGATGCTATCTATCTTCCTCCGGCAAAGCAATCAGACTTACTTAGTGCTGTAACCACATACAAGCCCGATATTATTGGTTTAATTGATGGCGTTTTTCTCAGTTTACCCTCTGTCTGGCATAAGGAAATTTTGTATGCGATTGAACAAGGAGTAGCCGTGTATGGTGCTAGCAGTATGGGCGCATTACGGGCTGCGGAAACCGATGCGTTTGGGATGATAGGCGTTGGCGAAATTTATCGGCTGTACGCCAGTGGGGAGCTCATTGATGATGATGAAGTTGTCACCGTGCATGGGCCAGAAGATACGGATTATTGCCGTTTATCGGAACCAATGGTGAATGTCCGCGCCACATTTCGCCGTGCTAACGATGAGGGAATTATCGATAGTAATGTATGTGAACAACTGAGTGCGATCGCCAAATCAATTTACTTCCCAGAACGGACGTTTCCTGCCATCTTTCGCAAAGCGGCAACAGCAGGTATATCGCCAGAAAAATTAGACGCAATGGCGGCTTTTGCCAAGACTAATTATGTAGACCTCAAGCGTCAAGATGCGATTTTGCTTCTAGAAACGCTACGAAATTTACCTGAATCTGTGTCTCAAGTACAGCCAAATTTTTCCCTAATTCGCAACCCGTTTTTTAGCAACCTGTATCAGCGCGATCGCACAGTATTACGGAACGATATAAAAGTTCCTTTGGGAGATATTGTGGGATATGCAGCATTAAATCTTCCTGATTTTGATCAGGTCAATTTACAGGCGGCAAATCGAGCCTTAGTGCAGATTTTAGCTGAGATTTTGGGTGTTGAAATCTCTCAGGAAGCCGTATATAAGGAGAGTAGACGGTTTCGGAGTCAACAGAATCTGACGGAGGAGACAGCGTTCACCAACTGGTTAGCTGAAAATGACCTGACGCTAGAAGAATTTAATCAGTTAATGCTGGAAATGGCTCGGTGTCGGCACCTACAAAATTGGCTGCTGACGCGGAAAGGGAATGAGAGGAATACAAAAATTTTACTCGATGAATTACGATTACAGAATCGTTATCGAGAGTGTGCAGATGCGGTAGCTGAAAGAGAAGGAATTATTCGAGAGTACTATCCTAATTTAATTGAAGAATATGCTGATAAAGTACCAATCTCGCAGTTGATGATAGATCATTTACGCTCTACCGGATGTCAGGTAAGGTTGCGCGATGATTGGGAAAAGGAAGCGGGTTTTCTGGATTTTGAATTGCTGAAGTTGGAACTGTTGCGAGCGTACTTCGCGAGGAAGGCGATACAGAGTGGTGATTTTGGTGATTCTGAGGGGTAAATTATATTGAGTTAATTCTGCAAATTTGAAGGATTAAAGGATTAACAATGGAGTGGAAAGAGTGGTCATATCTTCCCTTAACTCAGCGAGATCAGCTCCCTAATCATCCTGGTATCTACGTTATAACGGATTTATCTGAACAGGTTTGGTATGTTGGAAAATCGGCAAATCTAAAAAATCGATGGAGAGGAAAGGGACATCACAGATATCCTCAACTGAGCAGAAGTAACAGAAAAAAGTCTTTCCAAATTTACTGGAAACCTTTCCCCCTTGAGCATTTGAATGAGTTGGAACAGTACTATATTAACCTGTTCAGCCCACATTTAAACGGGACTAAAGTTAAATCTTACATTAGAAAGAAAGCTCAGCCGACTGCTGAATTAAAAAGAATCTTCCAAACTTTAAACAGACCAAATAAAATTTTTCCCTCTGTGAGGTCTGTTGTTCTTGGTTACTACAAAGAACTAGACGAAGAGGAGATGAAAGAGTACACAGTTTTAGTTGTATTAGTTAACATCAATGATCATGATAAAATCATCCTTGGTTCTGCCATGCGCTCTCAGAAAAGAAAAGGCAGACACCTCCAAGGTTTCTGGAAGGAATATGCTTGTAATTGTGAACTAGATGAATCACTATATAGCCCAGTAACTTTCTTAGTATTTTTGATGGATGACTATGTTTACGAATTTGTCTGCTGCGATGAGCTTAGAGAATCGCTAAAGGACACTCCTTTTAAGCTTTATCAGGTAGATTTATTTAATCAGTCCGTGACAGCGCTTAGAAGTCCAGACACCATTACAGAACTCCCTATTAATACTTATCATCTTCCTAACTCTGATGGTCGCCTACGGCTTCATCCAAACGACTACCTCAATTACCGTGTTCCTATGCTTCAACCTGTTGATGAGTTTTTAGAAACTTTTTTGTAGCCCAACCACCAAGCCTGCAAATCCGCCTTAGTCGAAACATCCAATAACGCTTCACCCAAGTCCTCGATTTGTGCGATGGAAAATGACACTGGCTTCTAGAGCGTCGGTCCAGTAATCGCAATTGGGGGTTAGCATGACCTTGAGGGTTGACACAACAGTTGTGAGCTACCCGATTGAATGAAGTTTTGCAAAGCATTTCTCATTGAAGTCCAACAGGAAAAAACCTCATGCATCC
>DATNQL010000437.1:0-8045 GCA_036704025.1 Stenomitos sp. | reverse complement strand
TAAAACCCGTATGAGTTACTTCCTGCGTGTATTTTGCCAAAGTTCCCAACTAGTACCCAGCAACGAAATTACCGATTTCATCCGAGATGGCTGGTATTTCGATGAGCCGCCTAATTTCGAGGTACAGCCAAGGGCAGAAGCACAGGATGAGACTCACTGGAAATTCATCACCGTACACTACCAAACAAACAAACGTCCTGTAAGAATCGAACTCAACCTTAACGACCAACTTCTCGCCTCTGAAATCGAAGAGACGATAGAAGTTATTCGTAACTCAGGGCAGTTGAACCAGCAGCAAAACCTTGTTGAGAAACTCGCGGCTAGCCAGCAGGTGATTGCCATTGAAATTGATTATTTCGGGTTAACAGACACTGCTTGGGAAATGCTAGATTGCCTCGAAGCCTATTTCGCGAAGAAATTGTCCGGTATCGTTTATGCACCTGACGATGGTTTTTACGATGAAAACCTACAGCCAATTTCCAATCTGGAAATACCCGTGAGTATAGGATAACAATGCCAGTGCCTGTGGTAGTAAAAGTGCGATCGCTCCTCGGTGAAAATAGACCCACATTTCCGAATGACTGAACTCGATGTCACTCCCACTGAGTAATCAAACCATCCCCCATCACCCGCAGCCGTCGTCCGCGCCAATAAACACCTTGCCCAAACGCCCCCATCGCCCAAACAACAAAGCTGAGTAAATCCCGTAAAGGCAACGCCCACAACCAGATCAGGAGTTTAGGACAGCGCAGACTGAAAATCGATACCAAAACCTGAGCGTAACGAATGAACCAGGTTATTAACGTCAGTGCGATCGCCCAATTCGCAAACTCCGACACCAACAGCAGAGGCACACAGTAAACCGCACCGTAGCAGAACACCATCGTATAATACTGAGCGCCGCGATTATAACGAATCGTTCTCGCCCAACGTAACTCTCGCTGAAATACCTGCCCCACACTCTCTTGTCCTGTATCCGACTCCAGAACATAGCGCGACAGTTCAACCTTGTAACCTGCCTGTGCGGCCCGTTTGCCTAAGTTATAGTCTGACCCAATACGGTTTAGGTGCAGTCCGCCATAGTTAGCCAAAGTGGTTTTGCGAGTGGCAATCGTTGTTCCCACCGCACAGCGAAGCCCACCATCTAGGATACGCGCAATCAACAGGCTGGGAATAAAGTCAAAGCAGCGACCGCAGGAAGCTAACGCGGCTCCCAAAAACTGGGGATTGTAGGCGATAAACGCACAAGTCACCATCCCAACCTCTGGATTAACAAGGGGTGCCGTGACCGTGTGAATATAGTCAGAATGAACCCGAATGTCGCTATCGGCAAAGATAATTACTTCATGCTGAGCTTCCTCCAACAGATAGCTCAGATTACTATCTTTATAGTTAATCCCACGAGGCTTTAAGTTGGTAAACAATCGCACTCGCTTAGGATAGGCAGCAACCATCGTTTCCAAAACGGGAACAGCGGGGTCTTGAGGGTCGGTCACTCCAAATAGAACTTCGTATTCTGGATAATCTTGTCTGCACAACGACGACCAATTATCCCACGCCCCCGCATCGACCCCACAAACGGGCACCATCACGGATACTGGCGGTTTGGGAGTGTCTGTCACTTCCTCGGCAGATGTAAAAAACTCAACGGTACAGATAGCACAAGCTAGATAAAAAACAATAGAGCCACTAATGAGGAGAAGGAGCAGTATTTCCAGCGCAGTAATCATGGTTGATGCTAGAACTTCGCCGTTGATCAATCTTCAGTTTGCCACGTTAGGTGCAGCTTGGCGCGAATAGCCCATCTGTTTCGAGTCGGTTGAACCGTACTCACCCCAGAGAGGGATAGGATATTTTTGTAAGAACGTGTAAAAAAATATTGCGAAACAATTCATCAATACCATTGGTAGCGAGCATGAGTTTCAAGTTCATCAAAACAAGCAAACCTCTATTTCTGACTGGATTAGCGCTGAGTGTTGGATTCTGGGCTATGCCAGGAACTGCACAGTCTACAGATAGCCAAGTCAATGCTTTTGTGGAAGCCCTACAGCAGGCAGCACCTCCTCAGACCAAAAATGATGGTATGTACAGTGCATGGCAAGTTTTACCGGGCATTATCCCTGACTGGACGAAACGATGCACAGGAAAGCAACTGACAGCTGCCCAATTTGAAGCTGACGCGACAGCAGCACGCAACACTGTAACGTGTATCGCACGACGGGAATTCAATAAGCAAATGAAAGCCACCGGCAATGAGACGGCAGCCGTTCGCAGTGCGGCTTGTTGGTGGATGACGGGTAAATATACTGGCTGCAACAGTGGCTTTCAAGCTCAATACGTTCAGAAAGTGGTAAGTGCTTACCAGCAGAAGACTGGCGGAGCATCTACTGGCGGCACTCGTTAACCCAGACAGCACTTTTCTCTGTTTCTTTCTCAATCAAGCCTAATCTTCCCAACCCCCCTGCCCCAGGGGGGCTATTTATTTTTGCCGTCACTCAGCTCTATATTGCAGTCTGCTCGATGAAATTAGTGAGATGACTAAGAATAAGCTGATGTGCAGCTAAATTGCCATAGCGAAATTGTCATAAGGGTTGTGGGGTGTGGGGTGTAGGGAGTGGAAATAGGCTTTCTTAAATGCGTCACAGCTTAGTGATCATGGCGGCTCACGCAAACCCTCAGCCGCCATGATAGTTTTTGCATAAGCTCTTAATAATCAGAGATAAACAGGGACTAGAGACATTATCTTTTAACCAACTGCTCTAAATCTCATCTACAACGCGTTTTATCCAAAAAACTTATGAAACGTCGCCATTTCCTCCAATTTAGTAGTTCTCTGTTCGCCAGCTTAGGGCTGAGTCAACTGGACTTGACGCAACCAGCCCATCGCTATGCCCAAGTGCTGGCTCAAAGTACTCCCCGCAAACTCGCTTTGTTAGTGGGAATTAATGACTATCAACCGGCTTTAGGGGGGTTGCAAGGATGCCTCACGGATGTGGAATTGCAGCGAGAACTATTGGTTCATCGCTTTGGCTTTCTCCCCAATGACATTAAAATTCTGACGAACGCCCAAGCGACTCGTCAAGGAATTTTGACTACCTTTGAGGAGCATTTAATTAAACAAGCTAAATCAGGGGATGTGGTCGTTTTTCACTACTCCGGACATGGCTCACGAGTGCGTGACCCTGACCCGATTGGGAACGATCCATTTAATAGTACGATGGTTCCTAGCGATCGCCCCCCTGAATCAGCCACTAGTTCGGCTACTCCGGTTCCCGATATTATGGGTCAGACGCTATTTTTGTTGATGTCTGCTCTGCCCACAGAAAATCTCACGGTTGTCCTTGATTGCTGTTACTCCGGAGGAGGTAAGCGGGGTAACTTAATTGCGAGAGCGGCTCGTCAAAGTAGTGATGTTACCCTCGATGCGAGTCCTAAAGAATTGGAGTATCAAAAGCAGTGGATCTCGAAGTTGTATGACTCCAAACAAAAGTTTCAGGAAGTGCGTCAAAAGGGAGTAGCTAAGGGGGTCGTCATTGCCTCCGCAGCACGCGACCAATTAGCAACGGACGCACCCTTTGACGGGTTTCACGCGGGTGCCTTTACCTATCTTTTGACCCGTTATCTCTGGCAAGAATCGGGCAATCGTTCCTTTAAAACCGTCTTTGAAAATTTAGCCCTTCGTACTCAAGATATTGCTAAATCTTCGGGTATGTATCAACAGCCAGAATTTGAAGAAAAGCCAGGAACTAAAAATGGAGAGCAACCCCTTTACTTTTTAGAAAAAACTCGACCCGCTGCTGAAGCCGTGATTCGGAAAGTGACGGGTAATCAAGTGGAATTTTGGTTGGGTGGAATAGCGTCTCAAAGTTTAAAAGCGTTTGAAAAAGGAGCGATTTTCAGCATCATTGATGATCAAGGACGGGAACAAGGACAAATTCAGCAAGAATCCCGCGTTGAATTAGTAGGATACGGCAAAGTGATTCAATCCGCTCAAGCGGGAATGGTGAAAGAGGGGGCTTTATTGCGGGAACAGGCGCGGGGAATTCCCAGCAATTTAACTTTACGAGTTGGCATGGATGAGACGCTGGGTGCAGAAAAATCCAAGGTACAGGCAGCCCTCCAAGGACAAACACGGATTGAACTCGTTGCAGTTGAACAACGAAATGCTGTTGATTACCTGTTAGGAAAGGTTACCCAAGAGGACATTCAAGCTTGGAAAAAACAGGGCGAAACGAATCCGCCACCGGTGGGTTCCTTGGGGTTATTTACGGCTGGAAAAGTACCTATTCCAGGTTCCTTTGGGCGGGTGGGAGAAACCGCCGAGAATGCCGTGCTGCGTCTGCGTCCAAGACTGAAGGTGTTGCTGGCAGGACGCATTTTAAAAAGCCTGGATAATGGTGATTCTTCTCAGTTAAATGTCACCACCTCAATTCAAGCTGTAGATGGCAAGGCTACTTCCGGCACGTTTAGCAGTCGAGGCTCCCGAAATAGCCAATCGGCACTCCCGCCCGGAGTACTTAATACTCAAAAGTTACAGTTTAAACGAGGCAGCAACGTCCAAGCTCAGGTGAAAAATAATGAAAGTCGGAATATCTTTGTGAGCTTGTTGTTTATTACAGGGTCTGGAGAAATTATCAACTTGTTTCCCCTAGATTGGGATGCCCCGGAAGAGAAATCTTTGGTTGCGCCTGGACAATCGAAAATTGTCCCTCAGCCAGAGGATAATTTTGTCTGGAATGTGGGGGATACGGCGGGTACGTTTGAAGTGTTAGTTCTGGCTAGTGTGGCTCCGTTACGCACCGCTTTAAAGGGGTTACAAAACATAGCCAGAGATCGTGGAGTTTCCAGGGGAAACCCCATGGCTCTACAGGAAGATGAACCGATAGATATTATCGAAAATTTACTGGGAGACATCGATAATAATTCCCGATCTGGTGGGGCTGCACCTCAACTTATTCCTAAGGGAAATCAAGCGGTATCGACAAGTCAATTAGCCGCTATTTCCACTATCGTTGAAGTCGTGGAATGAACTGAATCTGGGTGAGCTTGCCATAAGATCAGCACGTTATTTTTTGTGTCAATAGGTGACTGATTTTATCTCAAATATCTGGATATAATATCGAGTCCGTGGGCATCGGAACACTATCTTTTGTTTATGCAGAGGTCACAGAGGGGTACGCAGAGGGGCGCAGAGGTTTTGGATTTCGAGATCAGTTAATTCCGATGCTAGCGGCAGTGATATAGCTCATCCCAAGTTGCATTCAAACGTATAACTCTCTCTTTCTCTGACCTCAGCGTTCTCTGTGCCTCTGCGGTAGCCTACGGTAATATCAAATACCTAAATGTTTGCTACAAACCAATCTCCGTGTCCCCGCGTCCCCGCGTCTGGATGTCCATCATCTGTAGCACACTTAATGGGAAACGATCTAAGCCGCTACGCGTTTACGTTACATTCTACGTTAGACAGCAACTCATTATCAATTGAAAGGTTCTGTTAGTTTGTTGAATATAACCTTGAAATAGGCTTGAAATAGGCTGTCTATCCACTCCTTGAAGTGGGCAATCTTATCCAGATTTGTTAAAATTAATAGAGATACCGAAGACCTGCTAATCTCTGTCACAGATGAACGAAGAAAGATGAGATTAAGGCGTAATCAGCTCTAATTATTCCATCAAAGAGATACAGGGTTTACGAGACACAACCAATCCTCCAAATTCCAGTTCGTCGATTGCCTATTAGAGGAGTATTGTTCTGGGATTGAAAATCACTCATTGGCCTAAACTCAACGGCTACATACTTCTTCAATAAAGGAGTCTTACTTATGAACTCTAACTTAGGTCTCTTCAATTTTGAAGGGAAAAGCATACGTGTATGTGGTACTTCAGCACGACCTCTATGGGTTGCTGTCGATACATGCACAGCCTTGGGTATTAAAAATTATCGAGATGCCGTCTTAAATTTGGATGACGATGAAAAAGACACTGTCCTCATCCCCGACTCGCTTGGCAGGATGAGAAAAGTTCTAGCTGTTACTGAAGCTGGACTTTATGCCTTGATTAGCCAATCTCCTAAGCCAGAAGCCAAACAATTCAAACGTTGGATTAATCATGAAATACTCCCTTCAGTTCGGGAGACAGGCGGCTATTTCCGTTCGGAATACCAGAATGATGGGATGTCACAGTTGAATTCTATTCAGCAGCAGAATCAACAGATGATGGCGGCTTTAATCGCATCCTATCAACAGCAGAGTGTGGAACTTCAACGGCAAGTCTCTGAAGTCCAGGAATTGACCCAGAAGCTTCACGAAATCGAGCCACGTCGAGAAGAAAAACTACCTTCTATCAAGAAACTAAGCCCGCCTCTTGTCGAGGCTTCTGTTCTTTCGACTCGCGCTAAAATCAATCGATTAGTACGAGAATATGCCGTTGCCAATCGCTTATCTTATCGTGAAGTATGGCGACACTTATATGCAGAATTTCGGGATCGCTACCATGTCGATTTAAGGGTTCGTGCCCGAAACAAAAAGAACAGTAAGCCCTTAGATATTTGTGAAGACTTGGGATTGATTGAACAGTTGTATGCGGTCGCGTCAGAAGTGTTGTTGTTAACGAATATGGGAGAATTGATCACAATGTATGCCCAGTCTTAAATAGGCAAGGACAAAGTACATAGTCCCACACCCTGAAAGGGTGTGGCTACACTAACAAAGCTTGCATAGGCAAGCTAGAATTGAGCCTGTGCAGACAGGCTTTGTTCGTTGAGCCACGCCTTTCGTCGTTTGGCATTTTTATTGCTACGTCCAGTAAAGAATATGAGCGATTGAAAAGCGTCTAGCAATCTCACTCTCAAAAAAGCATCTTAGCTGCTTCATTGTATCAGCTTCGTAAACATACTTTGTCCCGCCGAACTTGTTGCGCTTGACGCTACGTGTTGCCTCATTCATATCCAGTTGGGTATGAGGATACCACTGTTGCAGCACTTCCTTTGAGCGTGGTGTGAAACGATGGGAAATTAACTCAAAAGTGAGGTCACATTCAAAATCAAAGGCTTCGCTAATTTGTTCAAAGAGGCAATGATAATGTGACCTCCAATTCTCTATTGGCATAATCGGCGCAATCACTAAACCCACCGGGTAACTCCCGCCACCTTTTGAGCGGGGCAATGCCAACTGCCGCAAAGCCTGAAGTCGGGCACTCACCGATGCTGTACCGCCCTCAAACCGACCCGAAATCGGGGCTGCATTGACGCTCATCCGGCAGCGTGTATGACCGTTGTGTGGCAAATCGAGCAGTTTATCCACAGCATCAAACTTCGACACCCAACGTAGATATCCCTTCTCTCGTGTCCCAAAATGGCGGATACACATCTCCAAGCTGCCAGTGAGATGCTCGATGCCTAACGGGTCAGTGTAGCAACTCACTTCATAAGTAGTTGTCTGACCTGCTTGCTCGTACTTCGTCAGATTTTCTAATATTTGGGGTAAGTTGGCAAAAACACGGATAACGGGTGGGCCGGACAAACTCCCTGCCAAATAGCAATATTGGCAGTGCGCTGGACAACCTTCTGCAATGTGAAATTGCCAGTCAGCCGAAGGTGGTATTGGGCTAAGTTTAAATGCACTGGGCGGTGTAGTGACAACAGCGAGAGTACGCTTGCTTGTATTGTAGGTTTCCCGCTCATCAGAACCGCGTAAACCTGTGAGGCGGTTTCGAGGTAACTCCTCAATCGGCAAATTCAAAGATTGTACGCGAGACAAAATTTGTTGACCCCAAGGTTCTGCCAATGCAGCAGGTGTAAATAAGACATGCTCAGGCATCCATAATCTTGACTTACGGGCTTGGAATTCTAGCTTAGCCTGTTCTTCAATTGGGTTGGACAAAATTGTTTTCCTATCACCTAAAAGTCTAGAGCGTCGGTCCAGTAATCGCAATTGGGGGTTAGCATGACCTTGAGGGTTGACACAACAGTTGTGAGCTACCCGATTGAATGAAGTTTTGCAAAGCATTTCTCATTGAAGTCCAACAGGAAAAAACCTCATGCATCC
>DATNQL010000436.1:0-14724 GCA_036704025.1 Stenomitos sp. | reverse complement strand
AACCCACATTCCGCAGGTTGCTGATAGAGTCAGAGGGATTTTGGGCAAAGACGCCAACTGTAAGTGCGTCAAATCAAACCATCAAGTCAGCACAGTTGATAATAACGGAGAGCTGGAGTTCCTAAAAAGTTGAGAATGTTACATCGTTCGGGAGTCAGGTTGGTAATCTGCTTAACGCCATCAATCGTAAGCAAATGCACCGACTGAAAACTCTGAAACACCCAACGCAGCGTGGGGCGCATTGTCAACTTGCCGACTTGATTTTTGATGCCTTCGCCTGCTTGCTCCAAGGCTTGACGTAACTGGCGCTGGGCTAAACAATAAACCAGAAGGCACAGTGCCATGACCATGACCAAAGCCTCAACTCGTTGAGAGGATTTGACAAAAACACTGGAAGTGAAGAATAGCGGGTCTTTGAGAAAGCGGAATCCACGCTCGTTGCTCTGTTGGTCTTTGTACTCTTTGAGGGCATCATCGGCACTCAACTGATCGGCATCCAGCACATTGGTAGCGAGAATAAAACGACCTGCACGAGTCATCTCTACGTCAAGCACTTCTAGATTGGCAATCAGAGTGGCTTGAATCTGATAGGTGATGCGTGTCGGTTCTTCCGCTTGACGCGGACGACCAGCTTTATCGTAGTGAGCTTGAGGGATGAATTTGAGATCTTCTAGACGATGATACTTCAACGATTGCTCAAACTTGACTGCCGCCGAACAAGCATCGGGTTCACAGGCGAATACCTCAGCGGAGAGTTGTCGCAGTTTGGCTGATAATTGCTTGTGTTCCTTGTCAATTCGCTTGTGCAATTGTTGGATGTCAGCCTGTTGGCGCTGTTCGCTCTCTACTATGAACCAACGCTGAGAGACTCCACCATATTGACAGCGACGTTCGGCGATACGATATCCCTTTTGGTTGCTGGTCATCCATTCGGATGCTTGAATCTCCAACAAGGCTACCTTAGCTTGTGTCAGGGTTAGAGGTACTCGCGTCAGCCACTTGAGTTGTTTCATTGCTATCAGGTTGTCGGCAGTGTACAAAGCACTGTCAGCAACGCATAAGCCGTCAAATGTCCACTGCTCCCGGAATTCCGCCAACAGTTTGGCAAAGGCGGTTTTATCGTCTTGATTGCCGTCGGCTATGCGTAAAAACAACGGGACATCTCCATCCGCCGTGCAAATCGTATCCACAACAAACTGTTTGAGGTCGGGTCTATGGTCTCTAGAGTAGCCGTGGGTAATCATAATAGTTTTTGGTTCCTCCACTGCCGAGTCTTGGGCATTAGCTGACTCATCTGAGCTTGGCAAATCCTCTGTAGTTACAGCCGAGTCCTCGCTGGAGTCCGATAGATACTCTCCATCTACATGAAATGAGCTGGAGTCTAGGTGAATACTAGGAAAGTTTACCCTGCACTGCTTGACCGCTTTCATCGCTAAGGTGGTGAACAGTTGAGTCACTCCCACTTTGTAGAATTTGTCCAATGCTCTGCCGAGACGATCATCATTTAAGTGTTCCGGTTTTACGCCCTCTCCTATCAAATGCTCGGTGGCTTTCCCTTCAAAAAACTGACTAAACAGATACAACGGCGCACTCACAAAACCCAGACCGTTGAGAATCATTGCTTTGAGCACTTGACCTGTACTCACTTGTTCGAGTGAATGGGTGCCGACTAGTTCATTGACCGCCTCGACCCAACCTATCTGGTCGATTAATCCAGCAATTATACCTAGATGGTCGATATCTTTGACTTGAACTTCCGGCTGCTGCTGAGTCATCATTCCTGAAAAATACCTCTGACTCTACCAGAAACCTGCGGAATGTGGGCCACAAGGCTGGAATAGTAAAATTCGACATATTTATTTAAAAACTGGCAGATACTATGACGGTAGTGATTTAGGCTATCCATTCCACAATCTCTTGTTAATCAATCATTTTGCCCGTACAGCGAAAACAGATAACAAAGTAAACCCTTCCTCTACTTTGCCGGCTAAAGTAAATGATCTGGATCTAACCAAACAATATAGAAAACCTCATCAATGAAAAAACCATGCACCCTACCATGTTCATTCGAGGAGAGGGAAAACTGATAGGGAATATCAACTAATTGTTCCTCATTTGGCAACCCAAATGCATTCTCGCTGGTATCTTCCCATTTAATTGGATGACATCTAAGGGTACTGCTACGGTTCACTAACAACTCTTGAGCTGTCAAACTGGATAGAGCTTTTAATCGTTCAAGCAGTGTCAGCCAATAGATTGTTTCTTTTCCATTACAAGAAAACTTACTGTGACTGTCCTGATAATACTTAAACGAAAAGCTGATGCCTTGAGGTGGCTTCAGCTTCGTTGATTTAATACCTGATGTGCTGTCTTTCGCAACATCAGTCTTCTTAATCTTCTTCTTCGACACGAGAGCTGTAGTACTCCTTCATCCACTCCTTTTTAATCACCGCATCGGAAGGTGCATCGGGTGGTAGCTTTCCTCTAGCCTGATTCCAAGGGGCTTCGACATGAGTCATCCGTTCTAGTTCGTATGCATCACAGGCAAAGTACTCTTGTGCAACCTCATCCAAAAACTCCTGAATTTCTTGAGGCAGTTCTGGGTTAGCTTCCTCTAAAATGGGTTGCCAGCCAAATACTTTGTACTTCTGATATAGCTCAGGAATTACCGGGCCATGTACCCATGCTTGAAAATCTTCCTGAAACAGGGGAGTGCCATGCAGTGCGAGATGCCAAGCCTGAGCGTAATAGACAAGTTTTTGCAGTTTCAGGTTACTGATGAAAGAGCCTGTTTCGTTGGCTAACCAGATAAAGTAATCCGCGATGTTAGAACATGACACCACTATAATCACCCCCTTCAACTTGCTATGCCGTAGTCAATCTCCAGATGTTCGCATACCTCAGCTACAGAGTCATTAGGCTAAAAGCTAGAAAGCCTGTTCCTATCTTAATTATAGTTCAAGTGTACTAAAGCAGCGATCGCAGTATATTCAGCAGATTTCATCTAGTCTATCCATGTTAAGCTGTCGTGCATCTAAGTTGCACTTTTTGCAGGCTGAAATCCTTGCTGTTAGGCACTTGACTAGGAAAAATGAAGAAGCGACAGCTTAGGACTACACGATTCTCTTGTCAGAGGCTTACGCGATCGCAAATTCAGTTAAGGGACGCTTACTCGGATGCTGAAAGCCCAGAACAATATCTTCAGGGGGCACTCCAGCATCTAATAACTCATTGGCAATGCCCTGCTTTGTCCAATCTTCTTCAATCCAAATTTTGCCTTGCTCGATGCGGAGGTAGACCGTCACGCCAAAATCTCGATGCTTGTTATCCCAGCCTACATGAAACCAGAAATAATGATCGCGCTCCTCATCAAAGGAAATACATTCCTGTACACCCAGTTGATTTGCACCTGCCGCCCAATCTCGATATTCAGTCAGAATTTTTTGAATGATTTGGCGATAGTGATTTAGCTTATCCATTCCACAATCTCCTGTTCATCAATATTAACCACAAAAAATTTAATTTGACTGGATCGAATCAGGAATTCAATTCCCTCACGCTTGAAGAAATTGTTGTAAGTTATGTCATCTATGGCTAAGTAGAGGTCATATTCAGGTGCAGTTTCTTGAAGAAGCATTTGATAGACCTTGTATTGACCCACTGCAAGGTGAAAGTCGGTCATTAAGGAGCGCCCCACAAAGCTTTTGATCTCAACGACTATTTTTTGCCCTTCTCGCTCAGCCGCAATTGGTCGTTCAGCAGCGAGATCGGCATATAAGTCAACCTCCTTGTACTGAATGCGGTAGGGATCGGCAATGATCGCCCAATTGTCTTTAATTAGGGCTGATTTCACTGCATCATGGTAGAGGTCTTTGGCTGGCATGATGTTACACCTCTATCTCTACTAAAGCGTATTTTGGCTGAGTATATTGAGTTGTGTAGTCGCCGTCCTAATCCTGAGTTAGAGACTTTTCTAATTGAGGATGAGCGGAAAGAACATTACATTTGGATGAATCTGGGTTGGCAGAATGGGGAGTGGGTTACAGGAATGACTGTTTACATCCGTATTTGTGATGGGAATACAAATCAATCTCCGCGTCCTCGCGTCCCCGCGTCCCCGTGTCAATCATCTGTAGGTTCTTCAGTATTAAGATACAGTTTTGAGCGGTAATCTAAAGCCCTGTTGTACATATCAGTAAAGTATTGTGCCAAGGGTCGTTTGCACTCCTTGTGTTCTTCAATAATTTTTTTTAAGTCACTGTCACCTAAGAAATTCGTAAAAAACAGCCAACCCAGTAAGTGAGGCGTGGTCTGCACAAATTGGCGAATCATAACTTCTTCAGCAAGTTTCCTAGCTGGTTGATCGTCTGTCAAAAAGGCTTGGCTAGTCTTCTTTGCAAAAGCAATAGATGCCAACTCTCCTTTACTCAGATTTTTACGTTTCTGAAGAATTGCCACCTCTTGTAAATCTTCAATATCTAAATGATAACTTTTAAATTTACCCTCTTGAATTGCTTGTTGCAAACGATTCTTTAACTCAATATCTTCCGTTTTGTATTCTTTCCGAGGTTTATGTAAACACTCATAATATACAAACTCAGTACAACTGAAATAGCATCCTGCTATTTGAGCAGTCGTATGCAGACGTTGTGATGAAAGAATATTCCAAATAGAGCAGGTATCAGCAACATTAAGTTTGTAGAATTGGGATGGATCAATCGCCATATTTTAGAGTTTTCCCATAGATATCTGCAATTTCGCCTAGTTCACACTCATTGACTAAAAGCATCTCTGCCAATCTACCTGCTGATATTAAAGCTTGTTCGTATGCATCGAAGCATAACCCCACATAGAAAGTTGATAAACCTCTTTTCAATGATTGCTCTCGACGCTGGCGAGACCTTAACGAAAGAGTCTCTGGCAACTCCGGATCGATTTTCATATTCAGCGGAACCCTAACTGATTTAATTTGCGATTCCATAGATTCAGCTATAAGATTGGAGCTTTTGAGTGCATAAGCTAAAGCTTCGGTACTAACCTTAAGCCTGTTTGCCCAGTCAATAGCTTTTTCAGGAGTCCACTCTCTAGAGCTTGGAATATTCCTCAAAAATTCTGGAGGCATGAGGTAACGGGATGCAAAGGTATTAGCTCTGACTTCAACAAGGCTCTTATTGTCTGATAACAAGGAAACAACAAAATCTTCCTCTTCATCTAAGATTGCATGAGCAGCTTCATGAGCAGTAGTAAATCTTTGTCGATATACATCTTCAGTGTAGTTCACAAGTATACACTTTCCAGCGGTAGGATGCTTAATATATAAACCTGAAATATTTGAATTACCTAGCTCACGGCGGAAGATGTGAAATCCTAAACAGCGAAAGTCGTCGTAAATATCTCTACCTACTTGTTTGGGAGAATAGCCAAGATGTTGTCTAAGCCTTGCTGCTGCCTGTTCAGCATGACCTTTGAAGTAAGTTCCTGTTTTGGCAAATTTAAAGGGTTTGTAGTCCCCTCTAGAAATTAACTTGAATAAAAAGTCTTCACATTCACACAAGAACAAAAACTCTTGAACAGCCCAGCGATCATCTTTTGAAAATTCATCTCCATATCTCCTGAAAAGAGTTTCCGTTTGTTCAAAAGGCGCTAACTGTTCATTTGATATAAAGAATTGGTAGTCGCATCTATAATAATCCGCTAGAATCAGAACCTGATCGCCTGTAGGTCGTCTACCTCCATTTTCTAAAGCAGTCAAGTCTTGAGTTGGAATACCTGTTGCCATCGAAACTTCATCAAGTGAAGCCTCAAGCTGCTCTCTATACCTCTTCAACTTTGAACCGAATAGGACAAGATCAAATGTCATAGAGCTAAACCCTGGATGGGTCATTATTCTAAGATAGCTCTAACATGGCGCTCAAGTTCTTTATTATGCTGTTCGCGTGCGGTCTAACACTTCATTTTTCATGCTAAACCGCAGCCTACGATCAAACTATCCCAACTTCAACCAATCAACTTATCCGGTGTCAGTGGCAAACTCCGCAACCGCTTACCCGTCGCGTGATAAACCGCATTGGCAACAGCAGCCGAAACCCCCGTAATCCCAATCTCACCCACACCCCGTGCTCCCACTGGGTTAAAGTTCAAATCGGGTTCGCCCACAAACGCCACTTCAATGCGCGGAATGTCTGCATGAGCTGGAAAATGATAAGTTGCAAGGTCATAAACCACAGGATTGCCAAAATTGGGGTCAAAGTGACACTCCTCCATCAGCGCTTGCCCAATGCCCATAATTACCCCACCACGCACCTGACTGGCGGCAGTCTTGGCATTCATCACTCGCCCAACGTCCATCACCGACACCCAGCGCGTTACCCGCAGGCGTCCGATTTCTTCATCCACCGCAACCTCGCAGAAGTGGGCACCCCAAGACTGAAACGCCCATTTCTTCCCTTCTTCACCGGGCGCGGAGGAAGCTGTCGCCTCAAACGCTGCACGTCCAGATTGACGCAGGACGGCACAGGCATCCGATGCAGTTGTACAGTTGGCAGCTTTGAGTACATCCTCACAGGCTTTCATTACAGCAGGAGCAAGGGATGCCGTCATCATGGAACCCCCAGCTAGCCCACCATCTGGGAGTAGCGAGTCGCCCATCTCTACCCGCACATTTTCCACGGGTACACCTAGTGCCTCTGCTGCCGTCACCGCAACGACTGTATACGAACCCGTACCCATGTCATTTCCAGACGTGAGGACATGGACTTTCCCATCTGGCAATAGCCGCACCTTGACGGACGCGTTGCCGCGCAAACCAGGGAATGTGGCAGCCGCCATGCCCCAACCGATGAGTTTACCGTCGCGGGTTAGGGCACGAGTTTCCATTTTTCGGTCTTTCCAGCCGAACCTTTGTGCACCTACTTTGAGGCAATCGGCAAAATGCTTGGCGGAGAATGGTAGCCCCTTCTTCTGGTGTTCCTTGGTTTCGTTTTTCAGGCGCAGTTCTACCGGGTCTAATTTCAACGCCCAGGCGAGTTCATCCATTGCAGATTCTAGCGCCCACATCCCCGGATTTTCCCCTGGTGCCCGCATGAAGGTTGGGGTGCCGACGTTCATCACAGCGAGTTCCTGGTTCAGGCGCAGGTTGGGGGCAGCGTACATCGCTGGCGTGATGCCTGTACAAGGTTCTGCGAACACTTCTACGGGTGATGTGCAGGATTTGACATCATGAGCGATCGCATTCAGCATACCATCTGCATTTGCCGCCAAACGAATCGTTTGCTCAGTTTCAGAGCGATGTCCGGCGTTAGCGGTTACCTGCCGTCGGTGGAGGACGACTTTGAGAGGACGCTGGAGTTGACGTGCTGCCGCTGCACAGAGAATGCCGTGGGGCCAGGGGAAAGCTTTAGAACCGAAACCGCCACCGAGGAAGGGCGTAACAATGCGTACCTTTTCCGCAGGGATACCGAATAGTTCAGCGTAGGTACGCTGAGTACCCATCACCCACTGGGAGGGTTCGTAAACGGTAAGGGAGTCCTGCCCTTGCCATTGGGCAATGGTGGCATGGGGTTCCATAGCGGCGTGTAGTTCTGTAGAGGTCGTGTAAGTCGCCTCTATCTTCGCGGCGGCACCTGCCATCGCTGTGGTAAAATCCCCTGCCGCAAACTGCCCCTTCTCAAACTTAAAGTCTTCGCCCATCTGGGAGGGAGCGGCTTTAAACGTGGCGTTCTTCGCTTCAACTACTGGCTTTTGCGTCTCGTATTCTACTTTAACCAGGTGTGCGGCGTGACGCGATCGCTCCAACGTATCTGCTATCACTAAGCCGATAATTTGCCCACCATAGTGAACTTTATCATCGGACAAGGGCAGACGTGCCTCGTAAATTTTGGAACTCATGAAATTGTTGGCAGGCGTGAACACTTTGGGAGCGTTCTTGTGGGTGAAAACAGCAATGACCCCTGGTGCCTTTTCTGCTGCACTGGTGTCGATGCTTTTAATCCGCCCATTGGCAATCGTAGCGGTGACTAAATACCCGTGAACCAGCCCCGGAATTTGATGTTCTGCCGCATACGTAGCCGTACCTGTTACCTTAGCGCGTCCATCTTGGCGCGATACAGCCGTACCAATTACTTTGTTCATATTACACCGCCTCCTTTAGCTGATACTGTGAGCGATCGCTTAATGGCACGTTTCGCTAATTCGACTTTGAAGCTGTTGTGAGTCAGGGGTTTGGCTCCCTGTAGGGCAATTTCTGCTGCCTCTTGAAATGTTTCGGTGTTAGCGGGTTTACCAATGAGAAACTTCTCGGCTTCGGTGGGACGCCAAGGCTTATGAGCAACACCACCCATTGCGATGCGTGCGTCTTTAATCTGCTCACCAACTACGTCAATCGCAGCAGCAACCGAAATCAACGCAAAAGCATAGGAGGCTCTATCTCGCAGTTTGAGATACACACCCGATTTGGCAAATGGTACAGGCGGCACCACCACAGCCGTAATCAGTTCCCCTGGCTCTAAGTTCGTGTCCTGTTGAGGTGTGTTACCTGGTAGACGGTGGAACTCTGTAAATGGGATTTGCCGCTTACCCTTTGGTCCTTCTACTTCAACAATGGCATCTAAAGCCGCCAGGGGCACACACATATCCGAGGGATGAACGGCGATGCATTGGTCGCTAGCGCCAAATATCGCGTGCATCCGGTTAATCCCCGTTGCCGCAGGACAACCACTTCCCGGTTCCCGTTTGTTGCAGGGGAAAGCGGTGTCATAGTAGTAGGGGCAGCGAGTGCGTTGCAAAAGATTACCACCAACAGAGGCAACGTTGCGAATTTGCTGCGAGGCACCGGATAGAATGGCACGGGATAGCATCGGATAGTTGCGTCGAACATCGGGATAGTCAGCAACTGCGGTATTACTCACCAACGCTCCAATCCGTAAACCCCCTCCCGCGATGGGTTCAATGCGCTGCATCTGAAGCCGGGAAATGTCGATGAGTTGTGATGGCTCATCGAGAAAGACTTTCATCCGGTCAACTAAGTTCGTGCCACCCGCGATAAACAGGGCATTCTGGTCAGTAGACGCCCGTTGCACGGCATCTTTGACCGAAGTAGCGCGAATGTAGGAAAATTTATTCATGCTGGCATCTCCTATGCTTCAGTTACCATCATGGTTGCAGCAGCAGAGGGAGGCGTTTGTCCGGCAGCTTGCTGTACAGCGGCAACAATCCCGTTGTAAGCACTGCACCGACAAAGATTTCCACTCAACCGCTCTTTAATTTCCGCTTCCGAGAGTTCCCCAAGTTGGGGAGGACGGTTTAAATCTGAGGTAACCGCACTGGCACAACCTCGTTTCACTTCATCAAGGAGTGCAACAGAGGCGCAAATCTGTCCCGGTGTGCAATATCCGCACTGAAAGCCATCATTATCGATAAATGCGGCTTGCACGGGATGGAGAACATCACCTTTCGCCAGTCCTTCAACGGTGACAATTTGCTTACCTTCCTGCATCACAGCGAGAGAGAGACAGGAGTATACTCGCTGTCCATCGATCAGAACGGTACAAGCTCCACACTGTCCATGATCGCAGCCTTTTTTACTGCCTGTCAGTTCTAGACGTTCCCGTAGAGCATCGAGGAGTGTAACTCGTGGTTCAATCGTAAGCGATCGCACCTCACCGTTTACCGTGAGTGTTATCGCCATTTCGCCTTCAGGAGCTTGCATAGAGCGTTCTTCCTTTGCTGCGGTTGCTTGATTGAGCAATGTGGGAGCAGCGATTGCCGTCCCTGCGGCGGTTAGCGCCTGTCCCAAAAAATTACGCCGTGACGTTCGTTTCGGTTTTCCTTCATTGTGTTCCATCGATTGCACTTCCAGCTAGTGTCCAATTGGCTTCCCCGTGAGAGATGGGTTCTTCCTTGTGTCATTGTCGAGTAATATCCTGTTCATTTGTATCGGAATGAGGCAAAAACCTCCGCGTTCCTCTGCGTCACCCTCTGCGCTCTTTGCGTTAAAAAATTATGATTCCAATGCCAACAGATTGATATAGTTTCTGGAAGATACGCAGCACCGATCATATGCTTTAGGGAGGATGTCACTCTAACGATTAACTTCCATCCGTGCAGAATCCCGAATTTGTTCAAGGGTAAGGATACCGACAACATCTTCACCCTCCAGTACCGTTAACTTCTGTGCACCCGTTCCTAACAATAGGGATAACGCTTGACGCAAGTTATCATGTCGTGCGATCGCCGGTTCACTTCCAGGTTGATAGTCTGGTGAAACACTCGCCATTGCCGTCTCCACTCGCAGCAAACTCAACTGACGCACCCGATCATCCGCACCCATCAATTCATAGACAAAAGGATTAACGGGTCGTGTCAAGATATTCAATGGCGTATCAAACTGCACAATCTGTCCTTGTTGCAGAATCATGATTTTGTCAGCCAGACGCAGCGCTTCCTCAACATCATGAGACACAAACAGAATCGTTTTCTGAAGTTGACGCTGAAGACGCAGAATTTCGTCCTGTAACGTCTGGCGAGTAATCGCGTCAATGGCTCCAAACGGCTCATCCATTAACATCACTTTCGGATCACCCGCCAAGGCACGCGCCAATCCAACGCGCTGCTGCTGTCCTCCAGAGAGTTGGGCTGGGTAGCGATCGCGGTATTCTTGAGGGGGTAGTTCCACGAGCATCAACAACTCATCCACTCGTGCTTGGTACTGCACCCTCGACCAACCTAACAGCTTTGGCACCACGGCAATATTCTCAGCCACTGTCATGTGGGGAAACAACCCAGACTGCTGAATCACGTAACCCATCTGCCGACGTAACTGGGTAACTGGTATCTTTCGGATGTCGGTACCATCGAGGTAAATCCTACCCGAAGTTGGCTCATATAAGCGATTCACCATCTTGAGGAAGGTTGTTTTTCCACAACCGGATGGTCCCAAAATCACGACTAATTGACCGGCTTCGATTTCACAAGTGCAGCCATTTACCACTGAGTGGGATGCACCTGGAAATTTTAGGAATACGTCTTCAAACCGTATTGCACTCACTCGTTTTTCCTCAGCCTTGTTGCTAATACCCAGTTGCCTTTAAACGTATCGCTCTCTCTTTCGCTTACCTCAGCGTTCTGGAGCGTTGCTGTGGTTTGTTCAATTCTACGTTAGGCTGCCATTCAGGATTAGCCAGCACTACTGACTAACTTTTTTTAGCAACCCTTCCTGAGCCAAAAATTCTTTAGCCACTTCAGCCGGTTCACGCTGTTTACCACTCACCTCATAGTTCAGTCGCTGCATGGTTTCGGTAGTCAACTTCGGAGATAAGGTATTAAGAGCATCACGAATTCCTGGATTTTTATCTAATGTTTCCTGGCGTATGACAGGAGCTACTTGGTAAGGAGGAAACAACTTCTTATCATCATCCAGAACAACCAATTTTAAGGCACTAATTTCCCCATCCGTGCCAAAGGCAACCGCAACATCGGCTTGATTATTACTCAGTGTTTTGTATCTTAAACCTGGATCAGCCGGAATAAATTTTTTAAGTTTCAAGTTTCCGTAAACTTTTTGCAAACCGGGTAAGCCATCCTCACGCGCCTCAAATTCAGGTGGCCCAATGATTGTTAATTGGCTAGCTTGATCAACCATTTGCGAGATGGTCTTAATACCATATTTTTTCGACCCTGCCTGAGTCATTACTAGGGCTTGAGTATTATTCATCGGGGCAGGCTCAAGCCAAACTAACTTAAACTTATCCTTATAGCCTTGAGCAACCGTGTCGAATACCTGCTTTTGGTTACTATTAACGGGTTCTTTAAGTACTGTTAATAGACCTGTACCCGTATACTCTGGGTACAAATCAATTTGACCGCTTTGCAAACCAGCTTGGGCAACAGGTGTACCACCGAGGTTGAGTTTGCGTTCTACTTTCAAGCCTTGATTTTCTAGCACCAGAGCATACATTTCTCCTAAAATGAACTGCTCGGTGAAATCTTTCGATCCGACTTTAATGCCAGTGCTACTGTTACAGGCGATCGCACTGAACATCGTCAGCAGCGTTAGCAAGAGTGGCACAACTAGGCGACGAACGAATGGCATCTGAAAATAAGGGATACTATATTATCCCTTATTATATTAATATATATCCAGTAAATCTCTCATTAACATCATGAAATACGAAGTCAAGATTCTTGAACCGACAGATTTATGGTACTTACAAAACAATATTAATAAGGAAACCAACAAATTTTATCATCCCACCAAAAATATCCCATTCGTTCAGCAAGTTGAAATTAATCTGGATAATTCTGGAGTCATTATTCAAAAAGGGGCGCTACACAGTTGTATTGGTCAATTAAGTTCGGGTGTTTATAAAAGCGATAACCGACTCAAAGATTTGTGGGTAGCGTTGAGGACAGAACTGGATTACAACGCTCCTCTGTATCAAGGGACGGGTAGAGTTTGCCTGGAACCTCGACAAAAAGGATATTTCTTGCATTACACACCCATTGAGCTTTCCGATTCCGAGCAATGGGAGTTTGATGATGCCATATTCCAGTTTTGTTCTGATAATGTCGTGATAGGTGCTAAGCGATTAAAATTCCGGCAAATGGCAGGTTCTAATGATGGTCGATGGCGGATTGTCCTAAAATCTTTACCGGAGAACAAATCTCAAGTGATAGCGGGTACTTCTTCACCGGCTAAAGTTATCAAACTCAAGCGAGGTGAAACTTTAATCGCTGATTGTGACATCGTCAAAGGATTTACCAACGGAATTGAAGAAGATTATCGAAAATTAGGCCATTTTGGCAAAGGTGGTGGTGAGGGTTATGTCTGGTTTTATGAAGGTGAAGGAAAATTGTTAGTCTCTGAAACGGATAGCATGGGTTTGGGTTGAAGGCTTGATTGGAAAAGGTTCGCTACAGGGTTTGGCTAGAGCCAGAGCATAAAATTTACCCTTCAAGGTAGATCACTCGTGCCTCATCAGAACTCTGTTCGATGTGCTGCGATCGCAACTTTTTGGGAAATCAAAAAATCACGCGAGTCATTAACTCATTCAAGTCCTACTCAACATGAAAACCAGTACAAATAAGCCAGAAAAAGGTCAAGCTCATAAATTCCCTAACTCTATCGCTCAGACAGTTGCTATCATCGGTGCTGGACCAGGCGGTTTAGCTGCTGCGATAGCACTACAAAAACAAGGATTCGAGGTTCAAGTTTACGAAAAAGCACAAGAATTCCGTCCGGCTGGCACTGGTTTAGGGTTGCTTCCGAATGGATTAAATTGTCTTGATGCCATAGAGCCAGGACTAGCTGAAACCCTCAAAAATTCGGGCTGTCAGGTTCGCCAAGCGATTTTAAAAAATGTTAATGGAGAAACAATTCGCGCTAACCCAACCAGTCGATATATAGAGAAATACGGACAGCCATTAGTGACGGTTTGGTGGTGGCGTTTACAGCAAACTCTCGCATCAAAGCTGCCATCCGACCTGATCCACCTCAATCATCACTGTATTGGGTTTGAACAAAATGATATTGGTGTAGAAATATACTTTGATAAGGGAAAAAGGGTACATGCCGATTTACTAATCGGAGCTGATGGATTAAAGTCCGTCATTAGAAAACAATTAATGGGAGATGGAGAGCCTCGTTATTTGGGGAGTATGTGTTGGCGCTCTGTCATCCAGTACAATCATGAACTGCTTAATCCTGATGAAATGGCATTTATCAAAGGCAATCAACAGATTATGTACCTTCTTAACGTAGGAAATGAACATATCTGTTGGATAACCCGTAAGTTATCTCCAGATTGCTCTATGTCTCCTAGTGCGGCTAAAGTGAAGTCCCGCGTCCTCAAGGAACTCGCTGGCTGGGGAGAATCCTTACGTGCCATTGTGGAAGCAACAGAAGCCGAGCAAATCTTAGAGGGGCCTATCTGTGATAGGCTACCGCTGAATAGCTGGAGTCACGGTAGGGTAACTCTCTTAGGTGATGCGGCCCATCCGATGGCACCCGCATTGGCACAGGGAGCGAATACCAGTTTTGAAGATGCATACGAACTTGCCCACAGCCTTTCCCATTCATCTAGCATAGAAGAAGCTCTTAGTCGTTACGAGAAGCGTCGCATTGAGCGCACACAAATTATCCAATCTCGCAGTGCCTTGGGTGAGATGCGCTACTATGAAGTCGGCAGCGAGACATCTTCTAGACAGAGTTCGCCCCAGGGGAATAACAATGAGTTTCAAGATTGGCTTTGTAACTACCAGCCCTCTGTAAACCAAATAGCAGAATATCCTCAAAACGTTTGAGCAAATTAACAATTTTGCTCAATTAGGCGAGCTACTGTCTGCCAAAGCAAGGATAGATGTCTTGCTTCGCTCACCTTAGTATCAATTCTTCACTGCCATCATTCATCGTTACTTTTACCAATAATGACGTGCAGTAAATTATCCAGCAGCCGATCGCGTTCCATTGGCACAATATCACCACTATGCAATACATCCCGCAGAATCACGAAATGAACGAGTGTGCCAACAAACATTCTTGCCACTACTTCTGGATCGGGAATTTGAAGCTCAGGATGGGACGCAAAGTATTGCGAGAGCAGCTCAAGGGTAGGTTTTTCGATGTTCTGCACAAATGCTCGTGCTAACTCTGGAAATCGCCCTGACTCGCCAATGATAATCCTGAGAAACGTGAGAACCTGCGGATCGTCAGCAACATTATCGAGCATC
>DATNQL010000435.1:0-2560 GCA_036704025.1 Stenomitos sp. | reverse complement strand
ATGTGTTCTGGGAATGGCGAGGTGTTTGGATTGTGACCCCCACCGTTACAGGTATAGTCATCACCCTACGATTACTCGGTTGGCTACAACCCTGGGAATGGATGGCCTTTGACCACTATGTTCGCACTCGTCCCCTAGAACCCACAGACCCCCGTATTGTAATTGTTGGGATTAATGAAGCCGATTTAAGAAAAGTCAGACAATGGCCGATTTCAGATACCCTATTGGCTCAATTAATCGAGAAAATCAAAACCCAAAACCCCAAAGTCATTGGTCTTGACCTTTACCGAGATTTACCCGTCGAACCCGGTCATTCCGCCTTGGTGGAAGTCTTTAAAACCACCCCCAACCTAATTGGCATCGAGAAAGTCAATGAAGAAGAACCCGATGAAGCGGTGGCACCTCCCCCCATCCTCGCCCAGAAGCAGCAAGTGGGAGTGAATAACGTAATTGTAGACAGCGACGGCAAGCTGCGCCGAGCCTTGCTGTTTGCCAGAAAAAACGGGCAAAACACCGATTCCTTTGCCTTGGTACTGGCGTGGATGTATCTCAATGCTCAAGGCATTGTCCCCCAACCAACCCCCCATAATCCCCACCATATTCAGTGGGGTAAGACCATCTTTCGTCCCTTTCAACCCAACGACGGCGGCTATATCGGTGCCGATAACGGCGGTTATCAGTTTTTATTAAACTATCGAGGCCCCGCCAATCACTTTACCACCGTATCCCTATCCCAAGTGTTGCAAGGGCAAATCCCCGCCGACTTAATGCGCGATCGCATTATTTTAATTGGTTCCACCGCCACCAGCCTGAATGATTTTTTTTACACCCCCTACAGTGGCGAACACATTAGCACCTCACAGCGCACCGCTGGGGTTGAAATTCACGCCAACATCATCAGCCACATCCTTAGTGCCGTTTTGGCAGGACGCCCTACCATCCAAACTTGGCCTGAACCCGTCGAAGGATTATGGATTTTGCTCTGGACTACGATCGGTGCTACCCTAACTTGGCGGTGGCGATATGTCGGTGGTGTGCGCTCCTTATCCTTGCACAATGCCGCCAGTCCCTTTCTTGCTGCCGGTGTGTTGGTGGGTGTCACCTATGTCGCCTTTGTCCGAGGCTGGTGGATACCCGTCGTACCCCCGTTGCTGGCACTCTCCCTGGGATCAATCCTCATCACCACTTACATGGCTCACACCGCTCGACAAATTCGCCAAATCCTGGGACGTTACCTGAGTGATTCAGTTGTCGCGGAAGTGCTGGAAAACCCCAACGGCTTAAAAATCGGTGGCGAGTGCCGGAACATTACCATCCTCACCTCCGACTTACGCGGATTTACCGCCCTATCCGAGCAGTTAAAACCGCAAGAAGTGGTTAAAGTCCTGAACATCTATCTGGAATGCATGGCGGATGTCATCTCCCAGTACCAAGGCAGCATTGATGAGTTTATTGGCGATGGAATTTTAGTTTTATTTGGGACTCCCACCGCCAAAGAGGATGACGCCGAAAGGGCAGTGGCTTGTGCGCTTGCCATGCAGTTAGCCATGATTTCAGTTAACCAAAAGATGAAACAGTTAGGTTTCCCCAAACTGGAAATGGGCATCGGCATCAACACCGGCGAAGTCGTGGAGGGGAACATTGGTTCCGAGAAACGCACCAAGTACAGTGTGATTGGGGGACCGGTCAATCTAGCTTTTCGCATTGAATCTTACACCGTCGGCGGTCAAATTCTCGTTTCTGAAACCACCTTAAAGGAGGTCAAGCAACTCTTAAGAATCAATGGGCATAAGCAAGTCAAACCCAAAGGCGTCAAACGACCGATTACGATTTATGATGTCGGCGGCATGGGAGGAAAATATAATCTCTTTTTACCTCAAGAAGAAGAGACTTTTTTTCCCCTCCCCGAAGAAATTTGGCTGGAATTTCATTATGCTCTTTTGGATGGCAAGCATATTGGTGATTCTCTGTTTAAGGGCAGGCTAATCAAGCTTTCAGCCAAGGGCGCTCTAGTGCGTGCGGAACGAGAAGATGGACATGCGGTTCCGCAGCCCTTGAGTAATATCAAACTCACGTTATTAAGACCCAATAACGCTGTGGAAAACAACCGGGATATCTATGCCAAGGTTTTGGACAAATCGGCGGAACCGGGCAGTTTTTACATCCATTTCACCGCCAAACCCACCGATGTAGAAGCCTTGTTAGAAGCTCTCTACCACAGGGCGAAGACGCCCCCAGAGGCAGGAAATGGCTTAGTATCTAGCTTCTAGCTGAGTTAAGTTATCGTCATTTGAGATAAAGCAGAACTTCATCAACTTCTAACAAATCTTACAATCTACTCTTGTTAATAACTTGATAGAATTAAACGGAACTAGGTGTATCCGAACGAGAAGTTAAAGCCGCATTCATCACTTTCATTGTTGTGAATGTTTAATTGAATTTAATATGCCAATCATTAAATTCGTCAAAAAAGTCTTAAACGAATATAGCCGTTCTCAGTTGGGTAAAGTACACAGCAGAAAGCCTAACCCCCAACTCCTCATCCTCACCTTCGGCTCCG
>DATNQL010000434.1:0-3509 GCA_036704025.1 Stenomitos sp. | reverse complement strand
AAGCGCCGCTTTTTGGTCTGTGCTCTCCTTCGACCAACCAGTGGACAGCAGGGGCTCTTGGTTTACTTCCGATTTCTTGCAACACGGAGGACACCTTCAATCAGATTCCATCGGCCAATTTCAGAACGCCGGTACTTACTGAGGATCTTTATATCAATGGACCGATCGCCGCAGATGTTTGGATTACCACCACAGGCCGGGAGGCTGCATTGTCGGTCCGTCTATCTAGTTATGATCCAGCAACCGGTCGATCAAAATCAATCAGCAATGGATTGCTAACGGCATCACATCGGGCCGTGGATGACACAAAATCCAGGTTTATGAACGGTCTGCGAATTCAGCCGTGGCATCCATTTACTAAAGAGGCCGTGTTGCCAGTACAGCCTGGTGCACCAATGTTGTTGCCAGTAGAGATTTTCTCGACCGCAGCAGTTATACCCAAAGGGCATCAACTTCAGGTGTCGATCAATTCAAGTAATTTGCCGCAAGGTTTGCAACCAGTGCCGCAGTTGCTCGGTGGTTTATTGGGTGCAATCAATATATTGAATAGCGACGAGCATCGTTCAAAGATTGTGTTGCCTGTTGTACCAACAAGTGCATTGAGCCAATGAGCCATCTTTCGTACACTAATTACTGAACTGACAGAGGGAGGTTGGGGATGACTGCAAGGCGTCTAATTGTTGCCTCCCTTTTGTTGGTTTTTCATGCTTTGGCTTTGGGCGAATCAGTTCTATCTGTGTCTATCCCTGCACCCAACGATGCGCAGCTTAATGCCCATGTTTATCCTCCCTCATCAAAAACCTGTAAAGGTGTCGTCGTGGTTTCGCATGGCGCAGGTGGCAATGAGCGAGGGTATTCCTATCTCGGTGAGTTTTTTGCATCAAGCTCTTTTTTAACCGTGATTCCAACCCATCGTCTGAGCGACAAATCGGCATTGACCCGTTTGCGAAAAGACCATGGGCTTGAGGATGGTTTGATTCAATTGACTACCAATTCAAAGGCCTATAAAGAGCGACTCGTCGACATTGGTATTGCCAAATCGTGGGCAGAGAAAAAATGTGATTCGGGGTTTTCGGTACTGTTGGGGCATTCGATGGGAGCAGCCACTGTGATGTTGGAGGCTGGCGCTAAAAACTTGATGGACTTAAGCGGTGAGGATCGATTCGATGCTTATATTGCACTCTCACCTCAAGGAGAGGGTGCAATTTTTAATGCGAAATCATGGAGTCCAATACAAAAGCCTTTGCTATCAATAACAGGGACAAGGGATGATGAATTGAGCGGTAATTCGTGGAAACACAGGACACAGCCTTTCAAGAATATGTCCGCCGGGTGCAAATGGTTGGCTGTCATTGACGATGCAACGCATTTGAATTTTGCAGGACTGGGTTTTTCATATCGGACTGAGAAATACACTATAGAGGTGATTGATGCTTTCCTGGCAGGTATTAACAAGGGGTGTAGAGCCCCGACATCGTTGAAGTCGCTTCAGGGGCTTTATCTCTTCCTGGAAAGTGATTTGTAGTGGTCCCGATCTGACTCGATAATCAATCTCGACGCTCTTCTAACACGGCACCGCTTATCATCGTCCAAACGAAAGTACCGATTTCCTCGAGAGAATAGCGACCACCGTCACGAAACCAGGTAGCCACCCAGTTTAGAGCGCCCAGTCCAATCAATCGCAGCAAGTCTAGATCAACATCCTTGCGAATAACACCTTGGTCGGCCAGTGACTTCAGCATCGCTGCCCACAATGCTTCATAGCTATCGCGTAGGCTGATCATCTCCTTTCGAGCATTGCCACGTAAGGATCGCCACTCGAACAACAGCACATAAACCATATCTGAGCCACTGACCAATAACTGTAAGTGTGCGTTGATACCACGGCGCAGTTGTTCAGCGGGTTCGGATACTCCCGCAACAGCATTGCTGACATCGTTAGATACTTGCTCCAAGCCCAGACGCATGAGATCAACCAGAATGTCCTCCTTGGTTTGGTAGCGATAATGCAGGCTTCCGGGGAGCATGTTACAGGCCTCGGCAATTTCCTTGACCGTGGTACGGTCATAACCCTGTTCGCGAAAAAGGCGCGCCGCGGAGGCCAAAACAAATTGTCTGTCAGCTTGGGCTACCGGTGTAGACTGACGCTTTTTCCTCACAAGCTCCCCCTGATTGTTATTTTTAGCAGTTTGATTTTACCCCAACATACATCAGGAAGCCCCTTGCAACGCCATTCTCTTTACCGTCATCAGTATCAGACGCGCCACTGTGTATTGGAAGTGATTCCAATTTCCCTGAACTGAACCGCCCCGGTTTTTGTAGAGGCCAATTTGCTCAAGTGCAGGTTTGTTTGGCCTGCTGACCGATTTGTTGATAATAATTAATCGTTGCTTCTGCGGTGAATGACTTCGGCTTTATAAAAATCATTGATGGTCTATGCAAGTGCATTGTCATGGCTGTCGCTCTTGCTGCCCACTGATGGTTCAATGCCGGTGCGTGTTCAAAGCCGAGTTCAAAGCCAAGGTGGCGTTGGCAGGCTAGGTGTTTCCAATAACCAGAAGGGGCAGTCTGGAAGGTCTTGCAGATTGACTCAACCCCTAAGGTTTGGTGATGTTCGTCGATGAAGCGCCTCATTTCTTTTTGAGGCGGTCGAATTCCGCCTAGGCGAAAAAGGTACTGGCCAGCAGCAACTCTCACATCCGTTTCATTCCGTTTCATTGCGTTTATCCAGAGAAAAAAAAGGTCGCATAAAGCGACCATTTCAAGTTACTGCCACAATGGTGTTTTTATCAACACCTAAAAACGTTGTGTAAGACCCAGAGAGAAAAACTCTGCATCCAAGTCTGCAATGCCCTTAAATTCGCCACCGGACACTTCTACTGGAGTCACCTTATTGTTATTCCCAACTTGACCCGCATCAATGTCAATAATGCCAAACGCCAGAGAGATGGTTGTATCCCGACTAGGCGTGAAACTAGCCCCCAGGCCATAGAAACGGCGGTCATTATCAGGTAAAATGGGAACTCTTAAGTCGTCACCCACTACACCGTTCTCCATGCCGTAGCCGGCATGCAAGGTCAGACGCTTATATGCTTTGTAATTCAGACCAATCCTGTAAGCATGCGCCACTTTGAAATCTTGCGGTAGGTCCTCAATGACACGGCCATTACTAACCCGTTCATAACGCAAAAATGTTTCGGTATAGTCTTGATAGGTGTAAGTGGCCATTAGGTCCAGCTTTGGGCTGTAATGGTGAAACAATGAAATTCTAAACTCATCCGGGAAAATCACCCTCTGGCGTGCTTGCTGTTGCGGTGCTAGATCGGCGGCGGCTTGTGGGCCATTCACCCCCAGCAAAGGGCCACCAATTGCAATCAAACCACCGTTGAGAAACTCACGGAAAGCTGCAGTGTCAGCGTTTTCGTTAACTGTTAATTCGCCCTGATTGCCGTTGAAGCGGGTTTTGGGGCGGTACGACGCACCAATCCGAGTGCGATCCGTCGGCTCCC
>DATNQL010000433.1:0-3479 GCA_036704025.1 Stenomitos sp. | reverse complement strand
GGATGCATGAGGTTTTTTCCTGTTGGACTTCAATGAGAAATGCTTTGCAAAACTTCATTCAATCGGGTAGCTCACAACTGTTGTGTCAACCCTCAAGGTCATGCTAACCCCCAATTGCGATTACTGGACCGACGCTCTAGTTTCGTTTTTGAGAAAATTACTGAACCCACACCGCTGCAACAAAAAGCTCTCGCTTTGCTTGGCGTTAGCCTTATTTGTACCCAGTAAACCCTCAGTGGTAATCTTTCAACTCCATGCCGTTCATGACTTACGGCTTTTGTCAAAGGGGGAAGTTCAGGTTAAATTTAACACCAGATACTAAATTAATTGCTCAGTCGATTAGGGATGTAGTCAATAGACTTCCTTATGGATGATACATGATCGGAAAGTTTGACGAGATCTGGAAGAATCCAGCAGACAGGCAGAAAAGATTATTTGATTACTGCAACACTCAAAAAGACTTATCAGTTAGGCAATGTTTTACTTATATACGACTTTGGATAGGAACTCAATACGAGTCTGAAAGCACTGCTGTTGAGGACTTTGATGCGCTGTCTAAAATAGACGACGAAATAAGGAAAATGATGCAATCGGGAAGTCTCTGATACGTGAGAGTAAGAGCTCTTTTACTTTGGAGACATTACCAACTTAGCACTGTCCCATTTCAGTGTTAAAAAACTTGAGGAAAATGCGATCTGATTGCCGTAGCGCACGCTATGAAGGGCGCGATCGCACTTCTTGGTAATTGCATAAAGGCGAGCGTTTTTGATTTACGGAAGAGCGATCGCTGTTTTGTGAAATGTGATCGCTTTTTATACGGGGATAGGCGAATGAATTCTGTTCCTCAGTCCTGAAGAAAAAGGAAAAAGGAAAAATTGGAACTTTACCTTTTTCCTTTTACTTTGCTTTATTGGAATTGCTTAATAATTGCCTCAGCAAACTCGGAACATTTCAAAGGTGGATTGACGGGTGGCTCCATCATTCGGGCTAAGTCGTAAGTAACTTGCCGATTGGCGATCGCATCTCCAATTCCCTTCTTAATCAGATCTGCCGCTTCCTGCCAACCCATAAACTCCAACATCATCACCCCGGATAGGATAACCGAACCCGGATTAATCCGGTCTAACCCCGCATGTTTGGGGGCTGTGCCGTGAGTTGCCTCGAAAATCGCACAAGTATCACCAATATTAGCTCCTGGCCCCATACCTAAACCGCCTACAATCGCTGCCGCTGCATCAGATAAGTAATCCCCATTCAGGTTCATGGTGGCGAGAATCGAATATTCATCCGGTCGCGTCTGGATTTGTTGAAAAATGCTGTCAGCAATCCGGTCATTAACCATAATCTTATCTTTCCACTGACCGTTGCCGTGAGTGTCCCAGATGGCATGGAGAACGCCTTCCACTTCACGGGTGACTTCAGCTTGTTTCTCAGGTGTGAGGGCGTCATAACCTGGTTCAATCTGACGCGCATTCTCTTCCAAGGTAATATCAGGATTTCGCTCCTTGTTGCTGAGAATCCAGGATTCCCGTTCCGTCACACATTCTGCCCGAAACTCCGTGGTGGCTAGCTCATAGCCCCAATCTCGAAAAGCTCCTTCGGTGTACTTCATAATATTGCCCTTATGCACCAAAGTCACCTGCTGCTTATCCTTCGGTAAACGCAGGGCGTGCCGAATGGCGCGGCGCACTAAACGCTGGGAACCTGTTTTACTAATGGGTTTAATCCCAATCCCAGAGTCGAGAGGAATTTGTTTTTTGCCGTGTTCTGGCGTTCCGGGAATCAGCTCATGATTGAGCAGCGCAATTAGTTTTTCCGCAATATCGCTGCCTTGACGCCACTCAATTCCCAGATAGATATCCTCGGTATTCTCTCGGTAGATAATCACATCGAGTTTTTCGGGGGTTTTGTGAGGAGAAGGTGTTCCAGCGTAATACTTACAGGGGCGCACACAGGCGTAAAGGTCATTAATCTGCCGCAGGGCAACATTGAGCGAACGAATCCCACCCCCGATTGGGGTCGTTAATGGCCCTTTGATCGCAATACCGTATTCTTTAATGGCTTGGAGTGTGTCTTCGGGTAAATATTGATAAGTGCCGTATTTGTCACAAGCTTCGTCACCGGCATAAATCTTAAACCAACTAATTTGTCGCTTGCCACCATAAGCCGCGTGAACAGCGGCATCGAATACCTTTTGAGCCGCCGGCCAGATATCCACACCTGTGCCATCACCACGAATGAAGGGAATAATTGGATTGTCGGGAACGATGGGTTCACCCTCTTTGAAGGTAATGCGAGAGCCGATATCAGGAGGAGTTATTTTCTCGTACATAGAGCAGTTTATTAGAGTCGAGATTAGCATCGGTAGAGCCGATGCTGGCAAACTACCAGATTCCTTGTGGTGGATCTAGTGAAGTTAAGGTTTTTTGCAGATACAACCGCTATCCCTCTGGACAGACACTTGAACTGCAACTGGGCAGGCTGTCTTTTCCGACCCAGGGATGAGAAGCTTCGTTAGAAGCTAGCATCTTTGTCTTTAAACTGCACCTTGCAAAAGGTTAATTTTTATATCAGTGACAATAATTTTTGTAAAAGTTATCCCACCCAGAGGCTCATCATCCTCGTATGTTATCCATCAGGCAACTCCCAGCACTGGAAAGGATTGATGGCAGGCGGGATAGCGTTGAGGGCAGTGTGGGAATAAGCCATTATGCTGTAAGAGAGCATCTTAGGCGCTTAAGAGCAAAGCGAGGCTTGAGGTAACAACAAGGTGCCTCAAGTCTGATCGGCTATACTCGCTTATCGGCGTCTACAGCCCGATGGCTTGTCCTGGCACTCCTAATGGTAGAGCTAAGGCGATGGCGCGCAGCGCTGCGCCAGAGGCGGATCGCTCTCAGCCACATAGCGATAACGCTATTTAGCCCCAGCATCAACGTGCCTACCGCATTGTCCCGATCCGTTAAGACGGCGAGAGTGTATGGCTCAGCGAATGCCAAAGTAAGTAGTGTACTCGAATTTCGGTTAACAGAATAAATATGATGTATAGCTTATCTCAGTCCTATTCTCAAGCACCCCAACCGACAGGGATGGGAGATAGATTGAGTAACCCAATAACCGATACTCTGGTAGGAAAGGTGGCTCCAGAAAAACGATGAAAAAGATTTTAATCGTTGACGATGATAGAACGATGCGGACGGTCTTGACTCGCTACCTGGAAAATCGGGGATACCAAGTAGAGCAAGTGAGTTCTGGCGCTGACGCGTTAGTGGCTTTTACCAAAAATCCACCCGATTTGGTCGTTTCGGATGTGATGATGCCAGAAATGGATGGGTTGGAATTTTGTCGTCGGTTGCGAGCTACCCCTTCCGGTCAACTCATGCCATTTATATTTTTGTCGGGAAAAGGAGAATTAGAAGACCGAATTTATGGTCATGAGATTGGAGCCGATGATTATTTAACCAAACCCGTTGACCCTAGAG
>DATNQL010000432.1:0-3647 GCA_036704025.1 Stenomitos sp. | reverse complement strand
TCAAATCCTATAAACCCTCATTGCAGAATTTTGAAATAGCAATTCAGCGTATGGGCATCACCCCTGACAAACTTTTACACGTTGCCCAAAGTATTTATCATGACATCGTTCCTGCCAAAGGGATGGGGATAACGACCGTGTGGGTTAACCGCAGAAAAGGACAAGAAGGTTTTGGGGCAACAGTTCCAGCCACTAGTCATCCAGATTTAGAGGTGCCTGATTTAAAGTCGTTAATATCTCTAATAGGTCTGGATTAAGGACTTGAAAATTTTGAGTTTTGAATTGAGGATTTTTGATTGAATCAATTAACGGGATTCCTAGGAAGAGATTCCAAGCCAATGATCCAATCATTAGTCTTTAAATTCAAAATTCAGCGAAGACATAAAAGCCTAAATGTGTTGCTCAACAGCACTCGTGAATTTTTCATAAGGAGCAACACCAACCAGATTTTCTACCATCTCGCCCCCCTTAAACATTAGGACGGCTGGAATACTTTTAATCCCAAATTTCTGAGCATTAATCTTGTTTTTATCGATGTCGAGCTTGGCGACCTTGACCCGACCCTCGTATTCTTCAGCCAGTTGTTCCATCAAGGGTGCAATTTTGCGACACGGTCCACACCAAGGAGCTGTAAAATCAACAACAACTAGCCCTTCATCGGTTAAAAGTATATCAAAATCACTGTCTTGGATCTGGGCTACTTTACTCACGGATATTCCTCAATATTTTAGATGATCAAAAAACAAGTATAAGTTAAATGATTTTTGATGTAACATCTGTCTATTATAGACCTTGATCGGCTGAATTTTGGATTTCAATTAATTATTAATTTAGACAGGTTTTGTGAAAGCGAACCGGCTTTATTGTCCTAGCCTTACCCTTTGGGTGAGGCTGATCACTCGTTTTTGTTGCTCAGTATCTGTTGTCCGTTGCTACTGACAAATGACAACGTCACCTATATCCCTTCCCGCCCGCTTGCGCCAGTGGCTATTGCCCAGACGACGACTGGCGATCGCAGAAGCCTGTTTGATTGGTATCGTATCTGGACTTTCTGGTGTCTTACTCAAGCAAAGTGCTGGTTGGTTCGGCTCATGGCGCGTTCATGCGTCTAACCAATTACCCGCTAGTTTAGTCTTGCCTGCGATCGGACTCACCTTAGGACTCCTTTGCGGTTTAATCATAGAGCGCTTAGAACCAGAGGCAACGGGGAGTGGTGTGCCGCAAATTAAGGGAGCACTTGCCCTGTTTCCCATTGCCCTGAATTTACGAGTGGCTTTCGTCAAGTTGGTAACCAGTATTCTCGCCATGTCTGCTGGATTGACATTAGGGCGACAAGGGCCAACGGTACATATTGGCGCAGCTTTAGCCGCTCAATTGAGCCATTGGGTGCCCACCTCTCCCGATCACCGACGCCAGATGATTGCCGCTGGTGCTGGTGCGGGGTTAGCGGCTGGTTTTAATGCGCCCCTGGCCGGTATTCTGTTTGTCATTGAAGAATTATTGCGCGATCTCTCAAATTTGACGCTGGGGACAGCCATTCTTGCCTCCTTCATTGGTGCCGTCATTTCGCGTTTATTGGGGGGGCGTACCTTAGATCTCAATTTACAACTGAGCAGTCACTCTAGCAGTTTCACCGCACCAGAAATTCCCTTTTATCTGTTATTGGGTGTTTTGGCTGGGTTGCTCGGTGCTTTATTTAATCGAGGCATTCTCGCTAGTCTGACTCTGTACAATCGCCTCAATCTGAATTTACCGATGAAAATCGGCTTAGCGGGGATGATCTGTGGCTGTGTCGTTGCCCTATTACCCCCAGCTTTTCGGGATAACAATGGGTTACGAGAGTTACTTCTCACGGGTTCAGCCGACTGGCAATTTACGAGCATTGCCTTTGTCGCCTACTTCTTTCTCACCTTAGTTGCTTATGGCTCCGGGGCACCGGGAGGATTGTTTCACCCCTCCCTTGTCTTGGGTGCTGCCCTAGGTTATTTGGTGGGAGTGGCTGAGGTTCAGTTGCTGGGATTCGGTTTGCCGACGAACTACGCGTTAGCCGGAATGGGGGCATTTTTTAGCGCTGTCTCCAAGGTACCCATCACAGCGATTGTGATTGTGTTTGAGATGACAACCAACTTTAATCTCGTGCTGCCTTTAATGATTACCTCTGGAGTATCTTACCTAATTGCCGATAAGCTCTCCAAAGGGTCACTCTATCAGCGATTGTTGGAGAAGAGAGGCTACACCTTAGCCACACAAGGAGTTGAGCAGGGTTCCTTGGCTGGGTTGACGGCAGCCGACTTGATGCAGCGTCGGGTGGAAACCCTAGCCAGTCAGATGACGTTGGATGAGGCGGTTCAGGCGTTTTCCCGTTCCCATCATCGCGGATTTCCTGTGGTGGATGACGGTGAGTTGGTGGGTATCATCACTCAAACAGACATTGCCAATGCCACCCAAAATCAATTGCCAGGGGAGACTCCTCTTGCCCAAATCATGACGCCTCAACCGATTACCGTTAAGCCACTTTACTCTCTAAGTGAGGTGCTGTTTCTACTGAACCGTTATCAACTCAGTCGGTTGCCGGTGACGGAAGAGCGTAAGTTAGTGGGAATCATCACCCGTGCGGATATTATTCGCGCCGAAGCCGATAAGCTCAGTGGTGATACAGAGCAAATAGGGTTACGTCCTGAGCCGTCTTATGTCGTCTATCAAACTCGCGCCCCAGCAGTAGGAAAAGGGCGTCTTTTGGTTACCCTGGCGAATCCCCAAACCGCACCCGTGCTGTTGCAATTAGCGGCAGCGATCGCCCGTGAGCGCCATTATGAGATCGAATGTCTCCAGGTCATTTCCATTCCCCGCCATCACAACCCCGCTCAAACGGCAGTCAGCACCACGAAAAGCCGCCGCTTGCTCCGGATGGCGGAAAAGATGGGGCGAGAGTGGGACATTCCGGTTCATACTCAAATTCGGGTATCCCACGATACGGCTCAAGCCATTCTAGAGACGATTAAAGAGCGGCATATTAGTCTCATTCTCATGGGTTGGAAAGCTGAGCTACCCACCACCCCGAATCGTATCTTTGGCAGTATTGTTGATACCCTGATTCGACAAGCTCCCTGTGAGCTGGTGTTGGTGAAGTTGGGGCACCGAGAAGAGGTACAGCAGGATGGGACGTCGGTTGCTTCTTGCCCCTTGCCCATCGCCTGGACGCGTTGGCTAGTCCCGATTGCCGGGGGACCTAATGCCAGTTGTGCGCTTCAACTTTTACCGGCGCTCACCTCTCAGAATTCAGCGTTGATGATTGGGGTGACTCAAGTTTTTGCACCTTCCATCCTTCTACCCGACACCACTGGGTTAGAAAAAGCGGCATTTCTCCTCAGCCATCATCTTTCTTGCCAGAAAGTGATGACAATACCTGTTCGTTCCTATTCTGTCTCTGATGCCGTCATTCGTTTGGCTCATACCCAGCATTACGATGTTGTGGTTTTGGGTGCCAGCCGTGAAGGGTTGTTGCAGCAAGTGGTTCATGGGAATATTCCCGAAGCGATCGCACGAGGTGTCAACAGCACCATCATTTTGGTTCGTGGTGCGCTCTCGGAGTCCGCATGAAAGGCTAAGCTGATGTGCAGCTAAATTGCCATAGCGAAATTGTCATA
>DATNQL010000431.1:0-2632 GCA_036704025.1 Stenomitos sp. | reverse complement strand
CACATCCAATCCCCCGACCAGTGTCCGGTAATTGTAGACTCTACCCAGCTGCGCCAAAAACTGCCAGAAAATACCTTTAAAATCCTAGAGCATTGGGCCGATGGCAAAACTTCCATTCGCCAAATGGCCCGCTATCTCAATCGAGAAATTTTACCGGTAGCAAAAGCCATTTATCCGTATTTACAACAAGGTTGGGTACAATTAGTTTCTCCTTTGGCAGCTTTTTCCTCTGCCAACCGGGAATTGATACCCGACCCAGCAACGGGAGTACCTCGAATAGTGTTTATTGATGATGGCATTGCCACCTGCAAAGCAGTAGAGTATACCCTCAAACAACACGGTTATGCAGCTGCGGCGATCGACAATCCCTTGAAAGCACTCAGTTTAGTCTTTCAAATCAAGCCAGACTTAATTCTTTGCGATATCGCCATGCCCGAACTCGATGGATTCGAGATTTGTGCCATGTTGCGCCGCTCGACAGCCTTCCGGCAAACGCCGATCGTGATGCTCACCGGCAAAGATGGGTTTATCGATCGAGTCAAAGCACGCATGGTCGGTGCGACTGACTACTTGACAAAGCCCTTTGGCGACAGCGAGTTATTAATGCTCGTAGAAAAGTACGTAGGCCCCAGTAACGCCAATCCATCTACACCAGACCAATTTTCTCTCAATGCGTTAGAAGAAGAGATAGCAGAAGTAGACACAAAGCACCGCTAAATCCTTGCTTGTGACTTTTCGGGTAAATCTCATCCCATCTATCGCTTGGTCTTGGTCTAACTATCTTGCTAAGCTAACGGCGGAAGAAGCTCACATACCGATCGATAGCGCTAATTGTACGCTATTGGTATTGGATGAGAATGGGAGATACTTTAGTCATTAGCAAGGCATGAGCGTTAACCTCGATGCAGCCTTACTTTTAACTGATGGGGGTTTGGGGGTGGATAAGTCCCTCGCTATAGATAAGGGCGATTTAAAACAACGCAGTTGTTGCGCCCGATATTTTAGCGATGAGATACAGCCACCCCCCTTGCAAATTTTATCCGGTCAATCCCGGTAAAATTTGCAAGCAACCCGAGCATTCTTAGTAGAGATTGCATATAATAGTAAGAGGAGGGAATCTATGCAACATCAAGCTTTCAAAGTCAGGCTGTATCCAACAGTTGAACAACAAAAGATACTAAGTCAGCACTTTGGTTGCGCTCGTTGGTGGTGGAACTATGCACTCAATTTGTGCATTGAAACCTACAAGACAACGGGTAAAGGTTTGAGTCAGTCTGCATTGAATACATTCCTTCCAAAGCTCAAGAAACAAGAAGAAACACAATGGCTGTCTGAGTGTTACTCGCAAGTTTTGCAGGCTACTACACTGAACTTGGTCACTGCTTATAAAAACTTCTTTGAAGGTAGAGCTAAATACCCTCGGTTCAAAGCTAAGAAAAATAGGCAGTCAATCCAGTATCCGCAGTCAGTCAAGGTAGTTGATGGGTGTCTCAAGTTTCCGGGTCGTGTTGGTACAGTCAAAGCCAAACTTCACCGACCTATTGAAGGAGCAATCAAGACTGTAACTCTGGGCATGACTCCATCAGGCAGGTATTATGCTTCCGTGTTGATGGAGATGGATGGAAATAGCCCGACACCTAGCACAGACGGAAAAGTTGCAGGTATTGACTTGGGATTGAAGGATTTTGCCATTGTCAATGACGGGGTTAAAACGTCTAAATACGCCAATCCCAAGCACCTAGCTAAGCATGAACGCAACCTGAAAAGGAAACAGCAAAAATTAGCTAGAAAGGAGAAAGGAAGCAAGTCAAGAGATAAAGCTAGAAGATTAGTTGCTAGGGTTCACGAACGAGTTAGCAATGTCCGTACTGACTACTTGCATAAGCTATCGAGGAAGCTTGTTGACGATAACCAAGTCATCGTAGTCGAAAGCCTAAACACCAAGGGCATGGTTCGTAACCATAAACTAGCTAAAGCAATTTCTGATGTGGGTTGGGGAATGTTTGTCAATTTTCTCTCATACAAGCTAGACCGTGAAGGTAAGGTACTGGTAGAGATTGACCGATGGTTTCCTAGTTCTAAACTCTGCTCAACCTGTCACTATCAGATAAGTGAAATGTCATTAGATGTTAGGACATGGATTTGTCCTAGTTGTGGCACTCACCACGATAGAGATGGTAACGCTGCAATCAATATCAGAGCAGAAGGAATCAGAATGCTATCGGTCTTGGGAACCAGGACTGCTGCTGATGGAGGGGATGTGAGTCCGAAGCGAGGACGCAAGTCTAAGCTGACGCAATCCCCCATGAAGTCAGAAGCCCACGCTGTACCGAAGGTCAGCGTTGGGTAGTTCACTGAGTTTATAAACCAGTGCATCAGGTAATAAAGTTATGAGTACAGTTCTGGTTGTAGAAGACAGCGTTACCCAAAGAGAGATGATCTCAGAGCTGCTCAAAGGAAGCGGACTCAATGTTACCGTGGCCAGCGATGGGGTCGAAGCAATGGAATACATTCAGGGTCGCTGCCCTGACTTAGTAGTTTTGGATATTGTTATGCCCAGAATGAACGGCTACGAGCTTTGCCGTCGCCTTAAGGCCGATCCGAAAACCCAAAATGTCCCTGTGGTAATGTG